>JAMLGR010000018.1 GCA_023957775.1 Fimbriimonadaceae bacterium
CGGATTGATCGCCTCAAGTGATCTGGATCTATACGTGCCTATAGCCTCCTGGAACTTCTGCACCATGATAATCACCAAGTCCTTCCGGTTGGCTGGGTAGTTCTCAAACACCGACATGCTTGAGGTTGCGACCTGGCCAAACCCAATGGGCTCCGCATATGGCAACGAGGCATCGGTAACGCCTGCTTCCTCCAATAGCCGAATCGCAACACCTCGGTTCTCAAAGACCGCAGCCCCGGTGCCTTCCTTCAACCACTTGGCATAGGATTCCAAGTGTCGCTTGACGCTAAGCATCTTCACCATGTTGATGACTAGCTTCAAAAGCCCCAGGGTCAGAATGGCGATTCCTGCAAACACAACTCATCCTCCGCGTCTGACCATCTTACACAGGATTGCCAGGGATGTGGCCTGGGGTGGCCACATCTTGAAATGACTCCTCGTCTGCCCAAACGCTCTCTGGGGTGAGCAAACAGGCTCACGAGGAGAAACCAATGTTCAAAGAGCAAATCAAGACACTCGCCACTGACGCCTTGGCGCAGCTGGCAATTGACCTAGAGTCTGGGAACAGCCAGACTTTGACTGCCTATCTGAAGGCGATGGGCAAGTTTCATCGCTACTCACTCCACAACACGATGCTGATCGTCTCCCAGCGCCCAGATGCCACCCATGTTGCCGGCTACGGAACCTGGAAGCAGCTTGGCCGCTGGGTGAAGAAGGGTGAGAAGGGAATCTCGATCCTCATTCCAGTCAAGTATCGAAGACGGGATCAGGAGCCTCTGGTCGAGGAACCTGAAGAGTGCTCCATTGGCTTCATGGGAGGCTATGTCTTCGACATCTCCCAGACGGAAGGTGAGGACCTCCCGGAGTTTGCCACTGTTGAAGGTGACCCAATGTGGGCCCTCGATCAACTCAAGCTCTTTGCCATCGACTGGATGATCAAGGTGGAGTTGGTTCCCAATCTCAACGGTGCCAAAGGCGTCTCCAAGGGGCGACACATCCAAATCCTCGACAGCCTCTCCTCAGCTGAGGAGTTTGGGGTGCTGGTTCATGAGATCGCTCACGAGTTGCTCCATCGAGGGGACAGGAAGCCAGAGATCAGAACGAGGGAGTTGGAGGCTGAAGCCGTCTCATTCGTGGTCTGCAATGCTGTAGGGCTTGAGACGAACAGCGCCTGTGCTGATTACATCCGGCTCTACAATGGCGATGCGCAAGCGCTCCACGATTCGCTGACGCACATCCATCAAGCAGCGGGAGAAGTCCTGGATTATCTGCTCTGAAGCGAAGCAAGGACCCCGGGGCTGGCACGGAGATTCTCCCTGCCAGCCCCGTCAATCTCTCATCTTTGCGGCAATGCCGATGACTACCATGTTCAGAGGGAGCAGACAAGGGACTGCCAAGCTCAACAGGAAGAAGCCGATGACAACGAACCAGGCACAGCCAGTCATGCCGGTGGATGGAGGAGGTGAGTCGTTCATTAAGAAAACCCTGCTGACATCTGTCATCAACATTTATAGCACACTTCAATCAAGATCTGAAGACCTTGCTTGGCGTCATCCAGCGAGTTCCAAATCAACGTTGGCTTCCACACCGCTTCAGCCCTGCCCCAGCCCTTCAACCCCCAGACCCCTCCCAAGCCAGTTTCAACACAGCCATGGTCGCCTGAATGAGCCCCTCTGGGGCAATATTCACCTTCGCTACGCTCAGGCACGGCTGTGGCCGGCTGCAACTGGCTTGGTGCCCTCCAAGGGGATTGAAGGGCTCCTGGGGCAGAACCTCCGCTGATCTGTGGTTCCCAAGGCACCAGAGTGAGGATCTGTGCCATTCTTTGAGCAACTGACTCCCTTGGGAAACCAGGGAGGGGAGAGCAAGGCTCTTGCTCGATTCAGGTTCAAAAGGGACAACCTCGTTGCCGGATAGCTCAATTGGTAGAGCACCTGACTCTGGATCAGGAGGTTCAAGGTTCGATCCCTTGTCCGGCAGCCACTCCAACACCACGGACTCCGCGGGAGCAGGCCAGATTCGAGGGATCCGCATTTTTGCTGGGTCGAAGATTCGCGCAGTGCGTTACAATGGGAATGAGCGGGCCGAGAAGCCTCCTATTTGTTGGCCTGCAATATAGGGAGAAAAGAAAGATGAAACACGTACTTTGTATCGCGATCGGGGTTGTCCTGTCGAGCAGCGCAATGGCCTTCTATGAAGGGTTTGACGACATCACCACGTTGGCGGGCGGAGGCTGGTCGATGCAGAACTTGTCCGATTTGCCGACCAACAACTGGTTCCAAGGGAACCCGGCCGCGTTTGTGGCCTTTTCCGGAGCCGACGATTCCTACATCGGAGCGAACTACCAGTTCACTTCTGGCACCACCGGCTCCGAGACGATCAGCGGATGGCTGATCACCCCGGAGATGGCCATGAGCAACGGGGACACGTTCTCGTTCTATACACGCACTCCGGATGGCAGCCTTTGGGCGGACCGCCTGCAGGTGCGATTGGGCTCGGGTTCGAGCACCAACGCCGGTTCGGTGGCGGAGGATGTCGGCAACTTCACGACCCTTCTTCTCGACATCAACCCCAACGAGGTGGCTGGCGCGGCCAACTACCCGCAGACATGGACGGAGTACGAGGTGACGATGTCCGGTCTCAGCGGTGGCTTTTCGGGACGCCTCGCATTTCGCTACTACATCCACAATGCCGGCCCCAACGGCAACAACAGCAACTATATCGGCATCGATGAGTTCAACTACAACCCGGTCCCCGAGCCGGCCACCATGTCGGTGCTTGGACTCGGCGCCTTGGCGTTGATTCGGCGAAGAGCCCGACGCTAGGTGTGCGGCTAGGATCAACCAGGCGACCGTAGAGTGTGACTCTGCGGTCGCCTTGTTTTGGATCTTTGACGCCGCGGGTCGTTCGCCGTTGCTCCGACGAACAGAAACAGGCCCGGAGGGCCAATTGCCGGCGCCTCAGACGTGCGGGCGATGCGCCCTCGGGTCAAGGTTCGATCCTTAGACCGGCAGCCACTCCTGGACGGTCCACACAAGACACCCTGTATACTGAAGTCACCATGGCTCGACCTCTCGCCCTGGTCCTTCTTGCCATCTCAAGCCTCGCATCGGCCGACGACGCGAACTTCAAAGCAAACCAGACGCGGGTGGTAACGACCCACTATCGTGCCAAGAACGGGTTTGCCGGTTCGGGGTATGTCGTGAACGGGTACGTGCTGGCGACCGGATCGACGTGGAAGGGGTCGATCGAGCACTGCTGGCTCACCGTGGACTGGTCGAACTGCAAACGCATCAGCAAGCCGGAGCTCAGTGCGTTCGTGCCCAAGCCCGTCATGCCGATGTGGGGAGCGGGCGGTAAGGAGATCCCGCTGAAATGGAGAGCTCCGCACCCTCGCGTCCGAACCCCTGCACCTCCGGAACATTCGACCGAATTTCAACATCGCGATCAACGCAATCGAGGGATTCTGGAACTTCCGCCTGAACGGAAAGCGCTTGCCGATCGGCCTTGGAGCCGCCCTGGAACTTACGGGAAGCGCGACTCGAAAGGGAAGCGAGGTGCTTCTGCCCCTGCCCAATGTGCCCAGGTTCTGCACCTACCGCTATGTGCCCAGCGACGAGCGGATCGACATCACGCTCCCACGCTAAAGGCGAGGGTGATGCCGACTGCAACCGAAGCAAGGACATAGATCGGCAGGGATTCGATGCATACCAGCGTAGCGAGCATCCGCAGTGGCTACATGAGCAAGCACACGGCCAGGACCACGAGTATCCCCGAGAAGAGATTCCACGTGCCGGGTGAACGGTCCATGATTGGAGTATGGTACGGGGCGGCTGGGGCGGTATCTTGTCCGGAATTGCGGGAGGAACCAGTGGCATCCATCGAGCAATCGAGTTTGTTGAGAAGGGCCTTGAAGCGCATCGGCCACGTTGCCCTGATCGGGCTTTGGGTCTACGGGGCCATCTCCCTCGCCCTTGCGCTCGCCCACATTTTCGTGGCGCCCGTCTCCAAGGAGTCCTTCGTGCGCTCGCCATCGGGGCGACACACGCTGGCGTGGCGCTCCGATGACCGCCCCAGCATCGACGTGTTTGGCCGAGGTTTGCACCTGTTTCCCGAGGCGAGGCTTTGGATCAAGCGCGGCACGTTCTTCGGTGCGGAGTGGAAAAGCGAGTCTTCCTTCGACCTCTGGGTCTCCGACGACTTTGAACTGGAGGGCAACGAACCTACGGGAGGTTTCGACATCCGATTGGTGCGGTTCGTTCGACAGCCGGAATCAAGCCAGGAGTGACCTCCCTGCTCACGCCGCGCAATGGGCCCAAGGAGGAACCCAGGACCCGATTCAGTGCATAACAGGGGTATGACCTCGCTTCTCCTTCTCTTCGCAGGGCAGATCCCGTACCTCTCCGCCCCGGGAACGCTCGTCGTGCTCAACAAGGGGGCGGCCACCGCCTCGATCGTCTCCCTCAAGGACGGCACGACCCTGCGCACCGTGCCGACGGGCGAGGGGCCGCACGAGGTGGCGATCTCCGAAGATGGAAAGAACGCCGTCGCGTGCAACTACGGCGCCGCGACGCCCGGCAACTCGCTCACCGTGTTCACCGTGCCCGAGGGCAAGGTGCTGCGCACGATCGACCTCGGCGCCTACACCCGGCCGCACGGCATCGCGTGGCTCGACTCCCAGCGCGTGGCGGTCACGAGCGAAACGACCGGCAACCTCGTGGTTGTGGACGTCGCGTCGGGCAAGGTCGAGAAGGCGATCCCCACGGGGCAGCAACTCTCCCACATGGTGGCGCTCGACGCGAAGGGGAAGCGCGCGTACACGGCCAATATCGGCTCGGGCTCGATCAGCGCCCTCGACCTCGCGACGGGCACGCGGCTGGCGATCGTGCCGACCGGCAAAGGCGCCGAAGGCATCGACGTCTCGCCCGACGGCTCCCAGGTTTGGGTGACCAACCGCGAGGACGGCACGGTGTCCGTCGTGGACGCCAAGACGCTGAAGGTCATCGCGACCATGCCCTGCGGCGCGTTCTCGATCCGTGTGAAGTTCACGCCGAACGGCAAGCAGGCGCTGGTGAGCAACGCGAGGGGCGACGAGATGGTGCTCTTCGACGTCGCCACGCGCAAGATCGTGGGGAGGCTCGATGTGAACGCGTTGGGCGGCCGTCCGACGGGTCCCGGCGGCTACGGGCCGGTGGGCGTGCTCGTGCATCCCAACGGCAAAGTCGCCTACGTGGCGCTCTCGGGCTCGGAGCAGGTGGCGGTCGTAGACCTGCGGAAGCGCGCGGTGGTCGGCACGATCCAGGCGGGGGACACGCCGGACGGGATGGCTTTCTCGGGGCGCTGAGGCTGTTTCACGCAAAGAACGCAATGGGGGAGGGTTCGCGCAGAGGCGCTGAGGCGCGGGGGGAGATTTTTCACGCAAAGAACGCTAAGAACGCAATGGGGGAGGGTTTCACGCAGAGGCGCTGAGGCGCGGGGGGAGATTCTCACGCAAAGAACGCAAAGGACGCAAATGGGGGCCGGGGCATGCAGATGCTCGGGGCTTGTCCAATTTGTTGATGCGTTGGATGGGAGGCTGGGGTGGTCTATGGTCGGATGCCATGCAGTGGGTGGACCGTGTCGGGTTGGTTCTCGAGCTCCTTGCCTTTGCGTCCGCTGCTCCGGAGGTTTGGGGGATCGTAAGCTCTTGGCCGTGCACCAGACGTTGAACAGGGTGTTCGGTCCTTGTCGCTTGTGCCCAACGGCATCGGGCCATCTTCTCGGCGATCCTGCTTCGGGTTGTCGATCGCGGGAGCGGGAGTACTCGGACGGGTGGACGTCCGCTCCTCTCGATGACTCCATTGTTGCTAGGTCTTACCCCCCCTCAACGGCCTCCCTGGGTGTCGTATCATTACTGCATCATGTCGGCTTGTTCCTCTGAAATGCGATGTACAGAGGCACGAGGCATGGTGCTTTCGATGCTGTCCGTTGTTCAACGACAGCCATTGACGAGTGCCGAAATAGGGAAGTTCGCCCGTGTTTTTGAGGGCAGATTCCGATGAGGCATGAGGCCAAGCAAGCTCCGGTTGAGGTGGTCGCGCTCAGCATCTCCGTGCTCGCTCTGGAAGAGGCTCTTATGAGGGGCGCGGCAATTAGCGATTTGGGTGGGTTGCGAGTATGGGTCGTCGCGCGCCCTTGGATCTTTCTCGCCGTTGGTGGGGCAGTTATCGGCGCCCTTGCCTCGGGAGCGCGTTGGCGTGGGATGCTCGTCGGTGCGTTGACCATCTGCGCGCTTGTGGTCTTGATGTTGAACTTCCGCGGGTTGTGGATATGGCCAGGGACGTTCGACTACTATTTCGGGAACCGGGGTTCTTGGATATGGGCTCTGCCTGGGGGATTCTCGTGCGGCCTTGCGGTCGCAAGCCTGTTCCATCTCTCCCGCCCGGGTGAAAGGACGCGTTGGGCATTTCTTGGAGTTGCTGCGTGCCTTACCTTGGCTACATACGTTCTCGATCGATTCTGGTCTCCTCTGATCGAGTCGATGTATGCGCCAACCAGGGCCCTTGCCTACACCGCCTTGCTCGTGCCTCTCGTATGGATTAAGATCTCGGAGGAAAGCGAATGAAGTCTCGCAGAGCTCTTTCGATGACGGAACTGTTGGTCTGTATGCTGATCATGATGATTCTTGCTGGCATACTTGCCCCTGTCTTCACATCCGTAAAGGCAAAAGCTAACCAGGCGGTGTGCATTAGTAATCTAAGGCAGATCGGAATGGCTCTTGAACTGTATCATGCTGATTGGGATGAGTATGCTTGGCAAGGCAATCGCTCCCTTCTGTCGTATTTGGGCACTGGGAATCTGAAGTGCCCACTGGTCAAGGTCGTCAATCCCTTTGCAAGCTATGTCGTCTGTGCAAATGTGCGGCCGCTGGTTGAGGTTTGGAATGGAGAGCGACTCGACCATCGAGAGAACCTCCTATCATGCCGGGCCATTCGCAATGGCGAGATGCCGCTGGCGATCGATGTAAATCACCTCCCGCATCTGATCCGTCCAGATGACGAACTAGCTGGATTTGCCATCGTCTTTCGCGCTGCCGGCAATGTCACGATTGTAAGCCGGAAACGCCACGCCGAAGTCATGAACGCGATGCTGGGTGAACCGCATCCCGTTCCCTGTCACCGGCGTTATCCGCACTGGAACCTATGAAACAACACCGAGTCGTCCCCGTACTTCTCACTACTCTGCCCGCAGCGGCGCTTGTTGTCGCTACGTGCACTCCGACCATTAACATACCGGATGTCAAATGCAGCTCCATCGGTGTATCGATCCCGAACGCATCCTGGCAAGTGACCAGTCCCTTGCAGACTTCCGCGCCTCGCCGCCTCTGCGTGAGCCTCGAGGTCCGACGGCCATTGTCTTTACCGGCCCTGCGGACAAGCACCTCCCATTGGTTGGCACAAGGGAAGACCTTCTGAAGGGTCCGTGATTTCCTCGCCAATGTCCTGATCATGCGGGGTCTATTGGCATTCTTTAGGTTCGCAATGTTTAAGCCTTCGGGCATATGCACCCGCAGTCTTGGACGGCTTGGCGGCAAAAGCGCCCGAGTCAGCGGACTCTCTTCGCATACTAAGAAGCATGAGCTCCGTCGCCACGAAAGGGCTGATCTTGGTCGCGCTGGTGGCGGTAGGCTGTGGCTCGGCCAAGGGTCCTGCGACGTTCGAGGACCTTACCGAGATGGCGCATGCGGGTCGATACGACGAGGTCGCCGCGGCCCTGAGACGCGATGGAACTACTGATCGTCGAGGCCAAAGCGGAATCACCCTTCTCCATGATGCATGTTTCGAAGGCGACGTGAAGCTGGTCCGAGTGCTTCTGGATGTCGACGCGGCAATTGGGTTGGTCGACAGCAACGGCTACAGCGCGTTGCACTGGGCCGCTACCTCGAAAGATCTGCCAGCGTCTGGGGAGATCGTGAAAACTCTACTTGCTCGGGGCGCCGAGGTCGATCGCCACAGCAACGACCAGTCAACACCGCTTTTCCTCGCGTGTCGATCCTCTTATGGTGCCGGGGCACCAGCGGTCAAGCGCGTGCAACTCCTGCTTGAGGCGGGGGCGGATCCCAACGCAAGATGCTTTGATGGCCAAACCCCATTGCATATGGCCGCTTCAAGAGCCAATGACAGAGTCATCGAGGCGTTGCTCGAGGCCGGTGCCAAGCCAATGGCTTTGGACTCGGAGGGAAGGACGCCTCTCCAGACCCTCCTCTGGTGGCAGGGTCAGTTGCCCCCGGAAGCCAAGCCGATCCCTCCGTCGTTTGCCGCTTCCAGGACGCTTTTGATGGGAGCCGCGTCATCACGGTGAGCCGATTGATGAGGAGGTACTCGTGTGATGCCTGACTCGGAGATCGAGGTCGCGCTGGCACCGGTTCCGATCGCGTTTCACGCAAAGAACGCTAAGAACGCAATGGGGGAGGGTTTCACGCGGAGGCGCTGAGGCGCGGGGGGAGATTTCTCACGCAAAGAACGCAATGGGCGCCATGGGGAGCGCCCTTTTGCGCTAAACTGACATTACTGGTGGCTCGGCGCACGGGGCAGGGATCCACCCTGCGATCGGCTTGGCGGGCTCCAACTTCGATGGAGGTAAGGGAGACATGCTTCAGTTCTCGATTCGACACGCCGCGCCCGTGGTGGCTGCGATGGTGGTTTCCGCGGGTGCCGCGCAGGCGCAGGGCCTGTTCGGCTATGCCGGAGGCGACAACGATCTTTACTCGGTGAACGCAAGCGGCCCGACGGCGACGTTCATCGGCAACGATTCCAACTCGGGGATCCTGGCGGAGATTGAGTGGGGCGGCGGCTTCATCTGGGGCGCCGATACGGGCGTCAACACCAACCTGCACAAGATCGACCCGGCGACGGGGCAGGTGGTCGGCACCCTCACGCTCACGTTTCCCACGCAGGGCGACGTGCTCACGGCGCTCGAGTTTGTCGGAAGCACCCTTTACGCGGGGCTGACGACCGAAGGTGGCGGCGAAACCTACCTCGCCACGGTCGACACCGTCGGCGGGACCGTCACGAGCATTGGCGCGACCGGAGCGGGATCTCCGTTGGGGGGTCTGGCCTTCGACGGAACGACGATGTACGGCATCACTTCGGGTGGCTCGGCCGCGACGCTCTACACCATCCATCTCGGGACCGGTGCCGGCACGTCGGTCGGACAGGTGACCCTGAACGGGACCACCATCGGCGCGACCGCTCTCGAGTTCGGAACGGACGGCGTGCTCTATGCGTTGCCCAACCCGGCCTCGGGAAATGCAGGGTCTCTTCTGACGATCGATCCGGGAACCGCGGTTGCCACGAACCTCGGCGATCTGGGCGTGCCCGGCATGAACGCGCTCACGGCCGTTCCCGAGCCGGCGACGCTGACCGTGCTCGGAGTCGCTTCGTTGCTGGGATTCGCGCGACGCCGCCGACGCGGCTGATCGCAGTCCCATGGAACTCGCTCCCCTTCGCCGATCGCTCGGCGAGGGGGAGCGTTGCGTTTCAGGGATGGCGTTGCCCGGAATTGGGTTCGGTCAGCCGGGCGATCAGCACGGCGGCGCCCATGCCCACCACGAATCCGGCGGCGCCGTAGAGGAGTTGGAAGAGTCCCGCGGCCTCCTCGATCCCGAGCAACGAGGGGACGAGAAACCCAAAGGCCGCGCCGATGATGCCGCCGTAGAAGCCAAACGTCGGCGTCCGCGTCGATTTCCGCTTCCTCATATCGGTACCTACCGCCGCGCATGGCACGCGGTTGCACAAACCAAAAGCCGGACCCTCGCCACCGCGCTCGTTGCGCAGAGTCGGGGACCGGCTTCCGGTCGAGGAGGCGGCTCGGGCCCTTAGGCCGCGAGTCCGAATCCGAAGTCTTGCTCCGCGACGGCGGCCGCCGCGGCTTCTTCGACGCCCCAAGGCGCCTCGAGCACAACCCGCTCGCGGCCCTCGAGGACGAGGTTCAAACGATCCGTCGTCTCCCGTGTGAGCTGATCCTCGTCGCGAGCGACGCTCACGATCTGGCTCGCTCCTGCAGCAAGGCACTTGTCCTTCATCGCCCGCAGAGTCGTCATCGATTCCCGGTCGAACTCTTTGGCGCGCGAGTAGTCGAGCAGCAGATCAAAGCTCTTGCCCCCAAAGGACGCGACGATCTCATCGACTTCGCCGGCGAAAACTTGCATCTCCTCGGCCGTCACTCGTCCCCCGAGGCTCGCCTCGATCCGCGCATCCGACTCGTTCCAACTCATCAAGTACATGGTTTCCAACAGCTTGGCCGCACGCCTTTGCTGCCTCCTCTGTTCTGGTCATTCCAACCTGAAGAGAGGATTCTCCTCGCAATTGACGGGGTGTCGTGCGGAAACCGGTGAGGTTTCTGGCTAGCAGGAATCGGTGGACGTTTATCGTTTGTCGTTTGTCGGGGAGAGGGGAGAAGACGACAAACGACCAACGATCAACGACCAACGAAAAAAGGGGGCGGGGGCGCCAACCGGCGCCCCCGCCCCCTTTTTCCCCCTTACGAAGCTTCGCGGATCATCTCTTCGGTCATAAGGATCGGCGCGGTGTCGCCGGTGATCACGCCCTCGGGGACCACGACGCGCTTGACCTCGATGCTGCTGGGCACCTCGTACATCACGTCGAGCATCACCTGCTCGATGATCGCGCGGAGGGCGCGGGCGCCGGTCTTGCGCTTCATCGCCTCGTGGGCGACTTCGACCATCGCCGCGGGCTCGAATACGAGCTCCACGCCGTCGAGTTCGAAGAACTTCGCGTACTGCTTGAGGATCGCGTTGCGCGGCTCGGACAGGATGCGTACGAGCGCCTCCTCGTCCAGCGGATCGAGCGTGGCGATCACGGGCAGACGGCCGATGAACTCGGGGATGAGGCCGAACTTGAGCAGGTCCTCCGGCAGCGTGTGCCGCAGGATGTCCTTGGGCCGCTCGGACTTGCTTTCGGGGTTGGCCCGGAAGCCCATCATGTTCTCTTTCATGCGGCGCCGGATCATCTCTTCGATGCCTTCGAACGCGCCGCCGCAGATGAACAGGATGTTGGTCGTGTCGATCTGCAGGTACTCCTGCTGCGGGTGCTTGCGGCCGCCCTGCGGGGGCACGTTGGCCACGGTGCCTTCGAGGATCTTGAGGAGCGCCTGCTGGACGCCCTCGCCGCTCACGTCGCGGGTGATCGACGGGTTGTCGCTCTTGCGGGCGATCTTGTCGATCTCGTCCACGTAGATGATGCCGCGCTCGCAAAGACTTTTCGCGTTGCGGGGGTCGATGCTTTCCGCGGCCTGGAACAGCTTGAGAAGGATGTTCTCGACGTCCTCGCCCACGTAGCCGGCTTCGGTGAGGGCCGTGGCGTCCGCGATCGCGAACGGGACGTTGAGCATCTTGGCCAGGGTTTGCGCGAGAAGCGTCTTGCCCGAGCCCGTCGGCCCCAGCATCAGGATATTGCTCTTCTGCAGCTCCACATCGTCGGAGCCCAACTCCTTCACGCGTTTGTAGTGGTTGTAGACCGCCACGGAGAGGGAGCGCTTGGCGGCCTCCTGGCCGACCACGTAGTTCTCGAGGAACGCGACGATCTCCTTGGGTTTGGGCACTTTGCCCGAGCCGTCGACCACCCCGACGCGGGACGCGGGACCACCTTCGACGACGTCCGCCAGGCCCGCCGGTTGCTCGACGTTGTTGTGGAGGATATCGTTGCACAGGTCGATGCAGTCCGAACAGACCGCGCCGTGGAGCCCGACGATGAGCTTCCGGACCTGCTCTTTGGTCTTGCCGCACAAGCAGCACTGGTTTCGCGATTCAAGCTTCGCCATTCTTTCTCCTCTTCTTTATCGGACGCCCGGTTCGAGCAGTTTGTCCACGAGACCGTAGTCGATCGCTTCTTGGCCAGACATGAAGTAATCGCGATCGCAGTCTTTGCGGACCTTGTCGACGTCCTGGCCGGAGTGATGGGCGAGGATCGCGTACAGCGATTCGATGTACTGGTTGATCTCGGCAACCTGAACCATGATGTCCGCCGGGGTTCCGCGGAATCCCGCGCTCCCCTGGTGAATCATGACGCGGGCGTGCTTGAGGCAATAGCGCTTGCCCTTGGTGCCGCCCGCCAGGAGCACGCCCCCCATGGACGCGGCCTGACCGACGCAGATCGTGGCCACATCCGGCTTGATCATCTGCATGGTGTCGTAGATGGCGAGGCCGGCACTTACCGAGCCACCCGGGCTGTTGATGTAAAAATCGATATCCTTGTCAGGATCTTCCTTCTCTAAGAACAGGAGCTGGGCCACCAGCAGGTTCGCGACGTAGTCGTCCACCTGGGTTCCAAGGAAAACAATACGGTCCTTGAGCAGTCTCGACCAAAGGTCGTAGCTGCGCTCGCCCCGCGCGGTCTGTTCAATGACGAAGGGAACTGTCATCGGTCGTAGCCTCCTAACACCATCCAGATTATCGGCACGTCGGCCGGTCAAACAACCCTAAGTTGCGCTGCCGGCGGCCACTTCTTGCTTCTTCGCGTGCTCGTCGAGGAAAAGGGTCACCTTACGGAAGAGGGCCCGGAAGTGAAGTTCGTCCAGTGCGTTGTTCTTCTTCAACGCCTCGACCAGTTGGTCGGGGGGCATTTCGAACTCGCGCGCCATGGTCCCCAACTCGTCGTTGAGCTCGGTGTTCGACAGGCTCATCTTCTCCCGCGCGAAGATTTCGCGGACCATGATCGCGCGGATGACCTGCGTTTTCGCTTCGGTCTTCCACGCCTCGACCATCTGCTCGACGGTCATGTTGTTTTCCGCGGCGTACTGCTCGAGGGTCTTGCCCTTCTTCTGTTGCTCCTGCGCCAGTTCGCGCAGGCGCTGGTTGGCCACGCCTTCCCACATCGTGTCGGGGACGTGGATCGTGCTGCGCGAGGCCAGGTCCTCGAGAAGCTGTTCGTTCACATAGTCCTGGATCATCGCGCGCTTGGCGTTTCCGATCTGTTCGCGCATGCGGTTCTCCAGGTCTTTCACGCCCTCGAGGTTCAGCTCCTTCGCGAACTCGTCGTCGAGGTTGGGAAGCGTGACGGAGCTGACCGAGCGCAAGGTGACGCGGCAAGGGTAGGTCTGGCCCTGCCAGTCCTTCTCTTGGAAGTTGTCCGGGAAGGTGAGTTCGAGCTGCTTCATCTCCTCGGCCTTCATGCCCATGAGCGCGGCGTCGAGGGCGGGGAAGGTCTGGCCGGCGATCGTCATGAAGTTGCGGCCGTCGCCCTCTTGGCCCTCGGGCTTGATGTTCACCACGGCGACATCGCCCTCTTCGACGCCTCGGCCGGTGATGGCCTCGCGCGTGGAGTAGCGGCGGCGCAGTTCGTCGATCTGGTGTTTGACCTCCTCGTCGGTGACCTGGAGGTTCGGCACCTCGGCCTTCAAGCCGTGGTAGTCGCCCAGTTCGACCTTGGGTGCGAGCGGGACCTTGACCGAGAATTCGCACTCGCCGGCATCGCGGTCGAGCTTCTTCAAATCGACGGACGGGCGGTCGAACGGTTCGAGCTTCTCCTGCTCGATGGCCTTCTTGACGACGGAGCGCACGATGGCGTCGGCGGCGGCATCGTAGAGATGCTCGCGCTCGACCATCTTCTCCACGACGGCTTTGGGGGCGTGGCCGGGCCGAAAGCCGGGCACGCGCATCTGCTTGGCGAGCGTCTTGAACGCCTTCTCGAAGCCTGCGGACACGGCCTCCGCGTCGCACACGACGTCGAGGGAGACGGTGCAGGGGTTAAGGTCCTCACGGGTGATCTGCATGGTGAAAAGGGGTGCTCCTTCGGTCGGAGCCGAATGGAGATTGTACCTTTAGGAGGGTCCGCACGGCTGGATCCAGGGCCGTGCGGACCTCGGGGAAGTCAGCCCTGCATCGCCTGGAGCCGCCGCACGCGCTCGGCAACCGGTGGGTGGGTCGAGAACAAGCTGGCGAGTCCGCCGCCGCGGAGCGGGTTCACAATGCAGAGGTGCGCCGCCTGAACGGGCGTGTGCGCAGGGATCGCCTCGGCACCGCGCTCCAACTTGAGGAGGGCGTTGGCGAGCCCGTTGGGCGATCCAGCGATTTCGGCGCCCAACCGGTCGGCCTCGTACTCCCGAGCCCGGCTGATGCCCATCTGGATCATCATCGCCGCGAGCGGAGCGACCAGCGCCATCACGAGAAGAGCGACCGGGTTGCCGCCCTCCTCGTCGTTGCCGCCGAAGAATGCGGCGAACCGCGCGAACGATGCGAGCATCATCACCGCGCCGGCGACCGTCGCCACGACCGCCATGGTCAAGGTGTCCCGATGGCGGATGTGGGCGAGTTCGTGGGCGATCACGCCCTCCACTTCGGGTTGGTCGAGGACGCGCAGCAGGCCCGTATTCACTGCGACGACCCCGTGTTCGGGGCTCCGTCCGGTTGCAAAGGCGTTCGGCGACGGGTCGTCCACGACATAGAGCCGTGGTGTCGGGATGCCCGCGCGGGCGGAGAGTCGTTCCACCATGGCGTGGAGTTCGGGCGCCTGGGCGGGATCGACGGGTTGCGCGCCGGTCATCTTCAGCACCAGCTTGTCGCTGAACCAGAAGCTGCCCACATTGAGCACCACGGCCAAACCAAACGCGATGGCGACGCCCGTCGTGCCGCCGATCAGGTTGCCGATCAGGAGGAAGAGGGCCGTTAAGGCCACCAGCATCAATCCAACTTTGAGTGTGTTCATCGCTTTGTCCGAACCCAAAAAGAAAAGGCCTCCATCCGAGACCTGGTCTCGGATGAAGGTCTTGCACTTGCGGAGCGACCGGCCTTGCGGCGTCTTGACGATCGTTCCTCCTTCGGCGGGCCGAAGGACGCTACTCCCCTTCTTGGGTTCTGTCGTTGTTCAACGCTTGCCCCGCGTGTTTGGTTCCTAAGGGAGCCCGCTCACCCCAATAGGGAGCGCAGGGCTTCTTCCAAATTGGGATAGGCGAAGCGGAAGCCGCGCCGCTCGGCGACGCGGGGCAGCACGTACTGGCCCTCGAGAAGGATGTCGGCGGGGGGTGCCCCGAACCACGAGGCCGCCCTCAACGCGAAGGCGGGCACGGGCGGGCTCCATGGGCGGTGAAGCACCTTGCGCATCGTCGCCATGAACTCTCGGTGCGACACGGGGTGGGGGGAGGTGACGTTGTAAGGCCCCTCCCACGCTTCGCCCTGCTCGGAAGAGCCCGTGGGAAGTCCCATGGCGGCGCGAACCATCGCGACGGCGTCCTCCTCGTGGATCCAACTCATTCCGTGCGCGCCGTCCGCGAGGTGCCCGCCGAGAAAGAGCTTGGTGAGCAGCGTCAGCGGCTTCAAGGCGCCCCCCTCGCGCGAGAGTACGACGCCCATGCGCGCGATCGCCAGACGGGCCCCGGCCCCCTGGAGGGGCGCCTGGGCGGCGTCCTCCCACGCCTGGCACGTCTCCCCCATGAACCCCGCGCCGGGCGGGGCCGTCTCGTCGACGCGCGCCTGGCCCGTCTCCCCGTAGTAGCCCACGGCGCTGAAGTTCACCCACACCGGAGGAGGGTTGGCGGCCGAGGCCATGGCCTCGGCTACGGCGCGGGTCGAATCGATTCGCGAGCGGACAATGAGTTCGCGCGTGCGCGCGTGCCAGCGCGAGAACACCGGGTAGCCCGAGAGGTTGACCACCGCATGGGCACCGCTCAGCTCCTGCGCCCACCCGCCCTGGGTCTTGCCGTCCCATACCGCCACCCGAGCACCCGCGGAGCCGCCCGGGGAGCGGCTGAGCACGACCACCTCGTGTCCGTCCCGGAGCAGGGAAGCGGCGAGGGCGGAGCCGATGAGACCGGACCCGCCCGCGAGGACGACCTTCACGACCCGTCCGCCATCCACTCGGCCTGCAGACCGTGGTTCACGCCCAACTGCTGGAGGATGCGGGCCACCACCGTGTCGGCAAGCTCCTCGAGGTTCTGGGGCCGCGTGTACCACGCCGGGCAAGCGGGCAAGACCGTGGCGCCGGCCTCCGCGAGCGTCGTAAGGTTGCGCAGCATGATCACGTTCCACGGCATCTCGCGCGGGACCACGATCAGCTTCCGCCCCTCCTTCAGACACACGTCCGCCGCGCGGGTCAACAGGTCGTTCGAGATGCCGTTCGCGATGCGTCCCACCGTTCCCATCGAGCAGGGAACGACGACCATCCCGTCGTGACGGAAGGAGCCGCTCGCAGGCGGAGTGAAGTAATCTCGTTCGTTAAGCAAACGAATGTTTGGGGTGTTGCAGCCAAGCCAGTCCTCGAGGTTTCCATCGCGGTTGGGGGCGACTCCCAGTTCGGTTTGCGCGACCTGGATCGCCTGGTCGCTCAGGGTGAGGAAGATCTCGCCGAAGTGCTTGGACGCATGGCGCAGAAGGCGCTGCGCATAGATCGAGCCGCTCGCTCCCGTGACGCCCACCACCAATCGTCCAGTACCCACAGGGGGAGTGTACTAGGGCGTGGGAGTGTCGAGATTAGACCGTCAGCGCCTTTTCGATCAGTTGCGCCTCGCGGTCGGGGTCGAGGCCGAGTTTGAGGGGCGCGGCGCGGGACTGCGTCCACGCCCAGGTGTCCCTTGCCGTGTCCTCGAGGGGGCGGAAGCGCAGGTTGGCGGCCACGGCCCGCCGGTTGGAGACCTGGAGGATGCCGTCGCCGTTCTCGGATTCCGGAATCCAGAACGGCAGGTCGGAGCCCGGTTGGACGCCCTCGGCCACGAGCAACTCGTCCGTGGGCCACACGACCAACGCGTCCGATCCCGTGCCCTTCTTGATGCCGCGCAGCATCTGCTCGAAGGTGAGGGGCTCGGCTGGGCCGCACGCGTTGTACGTGCCGCTGACCTTGTTCTCCACCATCCCGAGCGTCCACTCGGCGAGGTCGCGTGCGTCGATGACCTGCACGGGCTGCTCCTTGCGTCCCGGACCTAAGACCGTTCCACCGCGCCCAATGCGGTCCACCCAGTAGGTGAAGCGGTCGGTGGGGTCGTGCGGACCCACGATGAGGCCGGGTCGGACGATGAGGCTCGACGACGGGAAGGCTTTCTCCACCTCGTGCTCGCACAGCGCCTTGAGGGCTCCGTATGTTTCGCCGTTGACCTCCTCCGTCGTTTCGTCCTCGATCGTCGCGAGCGCACTGGTCTCCGACAGATGGGGGTCGGAGGCGTCGGCGTAGACCGAGATGGTCGAGATGAAGGTGGTGTGGTTCACGCGCCCTGCGAGTTCCTGGCACGCCAGGCGCACCACGCGCGGCACGTAGCCGCACGTGTCGATCACGGCGTCCCAGTGACCCGTGTGAAGCGGCGCCAGGCCCTTCGTGCGGTCTCCGTGAATCTCCTCCGCGCCGGGCACCGCTCCGGCATGTGTACCCCGGTTGAAAAGCGTGACGTGGTGTCCGCGTTTCAACGCGGCTTCGGCGAGGGCCCGCCCGACGAACACCGTGCCTCCGAGAATCAGGATCCTCATGCCACCAGCGTACACCGTCGAACGGCAAATTGGGACGGGTGCGCATGCCCCATCGCACGGTCGGGTCAACGTGGGGACGATGCACGCCCGTCGAGCGGGCGTGGCAAGCGGTTTGAACCTGAAACCACGTGCCTCTACGGGGTACACTTCGAACCTGAGCACGACGTCTCCAAGAGGCGGCGAAACCCCCTTCCAAGGACTCCGATTTGGCAGAGCAAGACCAACACATTTCGATCGTCAACGTGGACGAGGAGCTAGGCCGCTCCTACGTGAACTACGCGATGTCCGTCATCATCGCGCGCGCCCTTCCCGACGTGCGCGACGGACTCAAGCCCGTGCAGCGCCGCATCCTCTACGCGATGCGCCAGCTCAACCTCGATCCGGGGAGCGGCTACTCGAAGTGCGCGAAGGTTTGCGGCCAGACCAGCGGCGACTACCACCCCCACGGCGAAGCGGTCATCTACCCGACCCTCGTGCGCATGGCGCAGCCGTTCACCCTCCGCTACCCGCTCGTGGACGGGCAGGGCAACTTCGGGTCGATCGACGGCGACTCGCCCGCGGCGATGCGGTACACGGAGTGCCGGCTCACGCCTCTGGCCATGGAGCTGATGGAGGATCTCGACCGCGAGACGGTCGACTGGATTCCCAACTACTCCCAAACGCTCGAGGAGCCCACGGTTTTCCCGGGCAAGTTCCCGAACCTGCTTTGCAACGGCTCGACCGGCATCGCGGTCGGGATGGCTACGAACCTGCCGCCGCACAACCTCACCGAGGTGTGCAACGCGATGCTCATGCGGCTCGACAACCCCGCGTGCACGCTCGACGAGATCATGGAGGTCATGCCGGGCCCCGACTTCCCGACGTACGCCACGATCATGGGCACCAAGGGCATCCGCAGCGCCTACGAGACCGGCCGCGGGTCGATCGTGATGCAGGCCAAGACGATGATCGAGCCTGGAGATTCGGGCAAGGCCGTCATCGTCGTCACCGAAATCCCCTACCAGGTGAACAAGGAGACGCTCATCAAGAGCATCGCCGCGATCGCCAAGGACCGCAAGTTCGACGGCATCCTCAATGTGCAGGACTACTCCGACAAGCGCGGCATGCGCATCGAGGTCGAAATCCGGCGCGACGTGCAGCCGAACAAGGCGCTGAACTACCTGCTGAAGCACACGACCCTTCGCACGACGTTCGGCGCGATCATGCTCAGCCTTGCGGAGATGGTTCCCCGCACGTGCCCGCTGGTCACGATGCTGGACGAGTACATCAAGCACCGCCGCATCGTCATCGAGCGCCGCACGCGCTACGAGCTTTACCGATCCCTCGAAGAGGTCCACCTCAACGAGGGCTTCCAGATCGCCAGGCGGTTCCTCGACGAGATCATCGCCCTGATCCGACGCAGCGAAGATCCCGGCGAGGCTCGGGCGGAGATGGTGCGCGAGTTCGACATGTCCCCGTTCCAGGCGAACGCGGTGCTGAACATGCCGCTCCGCCGGCTCACCCGCATCCAGCAGCAGGAGCTGGAGAACGACTACAAAGCCGCGCTGCGACGCGTGCAGAACCTGATGGACATCCTCAACGACGACGCGCGCCTGACGGGCGTGCTTCGCGACGAGTTGACCCAGCTTCGCGACAAGCACGGCGACGAGCGCCGCACGAAGATCATCGCGCGCGAGGCCGGCGAGTTCACGGACGAGGACCTCATCCCCGAGGAGGAGGCGATCATCTCGATCTCGCGCGACGGCTACATCAAGCGCGTGAGCATCGAGGCCTACCGCCAGCAGAAGCGCGGCGGGAAGGGCGTGAGCAACACGCTGAAGGCCGACGACGAACCCGCGCACCTGTTCCAGGTCAGCACGCACCACTTCATCCTGTTCTTCACGGACCGCGGGCGCGTGTACAAGCTCAAGGGGTACGAGATCCCCGAAACGGGCCGCTACGCCAAGGGCATGCCCGTCATCAACTACATCAACATCGAGAGCGGCGAACGGGTGACGGCCACCGTCAGCGTGAAGGACATCAAGGGAGAAGGCTTCCTCACGATGGTCACGAAGATGGGCGAGATCAAGCGCTCGAAGATGGCCCACTTCGAGAACATCCGCTCCAACGGCCTCGTGGCCTTCGACATCGAAGAGGGCGACGAGCTGGGCTGGGTGCTGAAGACGCGCGGCACCGACGACGTCCTCATCGTCACGCGGCTCGGCCAGTCGATCCGGTTCGCCGAGAAGAACGTCACGGGCCGCACGCGCGCCGCCGGCGGCATGCGCGGCATCCGACTCAAGCCGGGCGACGAGGTGGTGGCCGTCGACTACGTGCGACCCGACTCCACCCTCCTGGTGGTCGGCGAGAACGGGTTTGGCAAGCGCACCCGATTGGACGAGTACCGCGTCCAGGGCCGAGGCGGCTCGGGCATCCTCACGATGAACGTGACCGCGAAGACCGGTCCGATC
Source organism: Fimbriimonadaceae bacterium (assembly GCA_023957775.1). Lineage (NCBI taxonomy): Bacteria > Bacillati > Armatimonadota > Fimbriimonadia > Fimbriimonadales > Fimbriimonadaceae > Fimbriimonadaceae bacterium. Next base: position 19,897 of record JAMLGR010000018.1, read on the forward strand.
GTCGGGGCGGAGGTCGTGGAGGACGAAGACCGTCTCCTGGTGATGACCACGCAGGGCAAGGGCATCCGCATCCGCGTGAGCGGGATTCGCGAAGTCGGCCGCATCGCGCAGGGCGTCAAACTCATCAACCTGGCCACTGGAGACCACGTTCGCTCGATCGCGCGACTCGTGCAAGGCACCGACGACGGCGAGTTCGAGGATCAGGAGCCGACCGGAGAAGAAGAAGAGTAGGGGCGAGGAGCCCCTACTCCAACCCGAGGATGAACGGCTGGTAGGATCGCGCGGGCTTGAACCCGTGCCTTCCGTAAAAGGCCTCGAGCGTCGTCCAATCGATGATGCAGCGCTTGGTCCCGTGCTCCTTCAGGGCGAGCAGGGACGCACCCAGAAGCGCATCGCCAAACCCCTTCCCGCGCACGCCCTTGGACACCCCGATCGGACCGAGGCTGCCCCATCGCTCCCCCAGGTCCAGATGCCAGACGGCGCCGCCGAACGGCATCTTCTGGCCCTCACGCTGGGTCACGGCAAAACCTTCCACCTGGTCGGCGACGAACAGGCCGTAGACGCCTTCCGAAGTGCCCTCCTCTGCGATCATCCTCATCGTGTCGCTGGCCCAGCGGCCTGGAAACTCCCGCTCGAGGAACTGCTCGAGCGCCCCTAAATCGTCCTCGTGAATCGGGCCCACCGTCGTGGCTCCCGCCGCCGATTTCGGCCGCTGGCGAGCGTCCCAACCCGAAAGCACCGCGAGGCACCCTTGGGGGGGCTCGTAATCCGAGAGGTCGCGCTCAAGATCGATTACTTCGCCCCCCTCGTCGAACCCTTCGATGATCAAGAAGTCGCGAAGGGCCGTGCACTCGCTGGGACACCCGGGGAAGAAGTGGCGCGAGTCCGCGCCGAACACAAGCTTGTAGACACCCCGGTCGCGCAGGATCGATTTCACCCGGGCGACGAGATCGACCGCCAGGCTGGGATCCGAGTAGACGAGGCACGTGAGGTGGGCCTGGTCGGGGTCCGGTCCCGAGAACAGGGTGGGATTGGCCGAGCGCTTCACGGCGACAAAGGCGCGCGGACCGTCCTCGCCGAGATCGATGGCCGAGGCCCCCCAATCGAACAGGGGGGAGTCCACCGTGTTGGCCCGCAGCAGCTCGGGCGTCACGACGAATCGGGACGGGAGGGTCTGGCCCCAAAGCTCGGCCAGCGCGCCGAAATCCGCCTGCTCGAAACCTACGCGCATCCGCTCTCGCGCCGAACCAAGGAGCGCAGGTGGTCGCCGTAGTGGATCAGGGATTCGCGCGTCCGTTGGAGGCGCTCGATCATCTGCCCGTCGTCCGCCCGCAGGAACTCGTCGAGCGAAGAGGCGCAAAAGAGCGCTTCGAACGCGTCCGCCGACTGGCCGTGCAGGTCCAGCCCCTGACGCGTGTCCGCCGAGTCGAATCGAAGGTAGGCCACGACGTACTTCCGGATCGCGGGGTAGTTGGACAGCATCCATTTGCGGTGCGACGCGTACTCGCCCTCCAACTTCGCCGTTGGACCATATTGCGCCGAATCGCACAAGGTTTCCACTAGAAGGTTGTACCGATCGTAGAATCCGCGAAGCTGCTCGAACCGTTCCGAAGGCGTCGGAGCCGCCGACGCGGCGCGCGCGCGCTGCGCCGCGTCGCGCATGTCGAGCGAGGCGACGCGAAGGCGATTGGGCATGCGCCGCAACCAGAGCCAAGCCACGTTGGCGCCGCGGGCCACTCGCGCCGCCGCCTGTTGACCGATCATTGCTGAGCCTCCTTTGCCTTCTGCACGTAGTTCATCCGCAGGTCCCGGACCAAGGTGTGGATCCGCCGCTTGTCCTCGTCGTCCAGCTTTCCTTCGATGAAGGTGGACAGGTGGGTCGTGACGTCGATCGCGACCTTCGCTTCGGCCAGGTCGGCGTGGATCGTTCCCGTCACCATGTCGGGCTGGAGGCCGAGCTTCTGCCAAGCCACGGCCGCCATCTGATCGACCATGAACGTCAGGATGCTGAAGACGCTCAGGGGCTCGGGCGCCTCGGGGGTGGGAGTGTCGTGCGATTCCGCCATCCAGTTTTCAGGACGTCGAAAACGGCCCGGACGATGCCTCGAATGGCGAATGGTAATCTTCTCGTCAACCCATGTCTGAAACCTCGCCCCTCCACAACGTCATCATCATCGGCTCCGGACCCGCCGGCTACACGGCGGCGCTGTACAACGCGCGGGCGAATCTCGACCCCGTCGTCTTTGCGGGGTTGCAGCCGGGCGGGCAGTTGATGATCACGACCGACGTGGAGAACTACCCTGGCTTCCCCGACGGGGTGATGGGCCCCGACATGATGGAGCTCTTCCGCAAGCAGGCGGAACGGTTCGGCGCGATCGTCAAGTTCGAGGAGGTCACGCGCGTGGACCTCTCGGAGAGGCCGTTTCGCGTCTTTGTGGGCGAAGAGGAGTTCCGGTGCCGCGCGCTCATCGTCTGCACGGGGGCGAGCGCCAAGTGGATCGGGCTGGAGAGCGAGGTCACGTTCGGCGGCCACGGAGTCAGCGCGTGCGCGACGTGCGACGGCTTCTTCTTCCGCGGGAAGGAGGTGCTGGTCGTCGGAGGGGGCGATACGGCGATGGAGGAGGCGCACTATCTGACCCGCCACGCGAGCAAGGTGTACGTCGCGCATCGTCGGGACGAGTTCCGCGCCAGCAAGATCATGCAGGAGCGCGTGCTGGCGAACCCCAAGATCGAAGTGCTCTGGAACACGGTGGTCGACGAAATCCTCGGCCAGCACGAACCGTCGAAGAAGGTGACGGGCGTGCGGCTTCGCAACACCGTGGACGACACCTTGCGCGAGCTGCCCTTGGACGGCGTGTTCGTCGCGATCGGGCACAAGCCGAACAGCGACCTGGTCAAGGGGATGTTGGAGATGGACGAAGTGGGATACCTCAAAGTCGAGCCGCACTCGACGCGCACCAAGATTCCCGGGGTGTTCGTGGCGGGCGACGTGGCCGACAGCGTGTACCGGCAAGCGGTTTCGGCCGCCGGCACCGGCTGCATGGCCGCGATCGACGCGGAGCGGTTCCTCGAAGCCGAGGGCCACTAGCCGTGCTCCCTCTGCTCGCGGCGCTCGTGCTCGCCGGCGGGGGCCAAGGGCCCATCGCCCGCGCCCTCTATCTGCCGAATCCCGGCTTCGAGCGCTCACGCCTCCTCCTGCACATTCCCACCGACCGCATGGAGGTCCCCAAGTTCGCGCCGAAGCACCCGGAGTGGCAATTCGACTGGATCACCAGCGTTTTGGGAGATGTCGAGGGCGAGCCCGTGCAGTACGAGCTTCGGTTCCGGGTCTTCGCGCAGGAGCGGCGGAAAGCCAACGACAAGGGCGAGAGCGTGGGCCGCCTCCTTGGCCGCCTGTGGGAGTACAACAACTACCGCCTCCGGTTCGATCACGCCCCGCACTTCAACAACCGGGTCGTCGACGTCTACATCTGCTACGGGGGCGAACCGGGCGGGGAGCAACTGTTCGACGAGGACAGCGGCGCCGACGGCCGGCCCGTGAAGGTCAACACGATCTACATCTACGCCCTCGACTCCTTCACCGAGCCCGTGGAGATGGCGCGCGAGGTTTGCCACGAGTACGGCCATGCCACGCTCCCCCCGATCGGGGGTTTCTCCGAGCCTGAGGATTGGGCGAACGGCTTTCTCGGCGAGAAGCTGTACATGCGCACGCTGCGGGACAAGATGGCGGCCAAGCTGCTCGAGCCCGTCGATGCGATGGGCGCGACCCTCGAGGCGATCGACGCGTGGGTGAAACGCAACGTGGACCCGCTGGTTCAGTCCGCTGCCCTGAAGGGGCCGGATGCCGAGTTGCTTGCGGGGAAGGGCCCGGCCGCGATGGACGCGTACCTCGGGCTTGCCACGTATGCCGAAGCGGTGTTGCCGATGGCCGTCTTTCGGCGCTCCCTCGTGCTGACCGGCTCGACCAAGGCGTCGGACTTTCCCAACGCGCTCGTGATGGCCTCAGAAGAGCCCGACACCTACGAGCTGACGATCCCGGAGATTCTCAAGGGCAAGACGCTCTGGATCCCACTGGGCAAAGCCAAGGTGACCGGAGCGAAGGTGCTCCAGCGCAAAGGGGATTGGGCGAAGCTCCAGCCCGAGGCTGGAGCCAAACTCGCCGTTGTGAACCGTTAGGGGAGTTGCTTCGCCGCCGAAATGAGGTCCTTGACGACCGACTCGAGGATCTTCTCGGTCCCATCCCCAAAGCCCACTTGGACCTTCTGCACGACGCCGTCGCGGCCGATGAGGATCATCGTGGGAATGCCACGAACGCCCCAAGCCCGGGCCATCTCGTCGTTGTTCACCGTGAACAGGTAGCCGTAGCCGTGCTCCTTCTTGTACTCCTTCGCCGGGGTGATCTTGTCCTCGGTGCGCTCGAACGTGTTGGCGCCGATGACGACCAGACCGTCCTTGCCGTACTTCTCGTGGAGCGCCTGCAGGCTTGGAGCCGCCTTCTTGCAAGGGCCGCACCACGTGGCCCAGAAGTCGATCAGCACGACCTTGCCCTTCAGGGTCTCGTTGGTCACGGTCTTGCCGTTGAGGTCCGTCATTTTGAAGGCCGGAGCCGGTTTGCCGGCCAGGGCCTCGACGCCCTCTTGGGCGAACGCCGCCGTGGTGACCAGCAGGGCCGCGGCCGTCAGTGCGATTCTTCGTAAGTTCATCAATCAGTCTCCTTCGCGTGTCTTGTTCCTAGAACGCACGTTTGGCCAAGAGAGTTTCCCACGGGCTCGTCTTGGGAAGCATAATCGCGGGGTGGGGCGTTGGAAGTGGGCACTGTTGGTGGCGCTGTGCGCCTGCGTGCCTGTCTGGACGGCTCGCGCGTCGAGCCCCGGGCTTCTACAGGACTCGGACACCGCCGTGATGCTGCGCGCCCTGCAGGAGCGCGCGGATCCTTGGAGTTGGTTTCGCACCGACTGGCCCCTCGAAAACCACTTCTACCGGCCCGTGTCCACGCTCACGTTCGAGTGGGACCTGGCCCGCGGCGGGGGCGCCGGCGCCTTCGGAGCCACCAACGCCCTCTTGGCGATCGGCGGCATCTTGGCCCTGTTCTGGCTTCTTCGGGAGATGGCCGACAGCCCCTGGATGGCCGGTTTGGGAGCGGTTCTATTCGCCTCATGGCTGGTGGGGTTCGGCCAGGGTCTCGAACAGGTGGCTTGGGTCGTCGCCGCCTCGGCGCTGGCGCTGGCCGTGCTGCCCGGGCGCCGGTTGGCGGCCGCTGGGGTGGCCGCCGGGGCCTGGGTGTTCGCGGGAGCGGAGTGGATTCCCATCGCCCCCCTGCACTTCCGGATGCTGGACTGGATCCCCGGCCGCACAGCGTCCGTGATGGGGCTCTTCGCGCTGGTTTCGATGGCCGCGTACGCGCGCTACGAACGATGTGGGACGGCGGCGGCGCGCCCGGCTCCCGGTCCCCTCGATCCCCCGGCGACCAAGAGCAGCGTGGCGGCGGTCGCTGCCAGCCGCTGGAACGTCGCGTGGATCGGCGTGTCGCTTGCGGCCTTGGCCCTGGCGCTGGGCAGCTACGAGCAGGCGGTCATGGTGCCTGCCGCGCTGCTTGGCATCGCCGTCTCCTTCCGCCTGGAGGGGCGCCGGGTGCGGTGGGGATGGCACCTGCTGTTCTGGGCGGCCCTGGTGGGCTACCTGCTGTTGCGCGCGTCCGTCGTTCCCTCGGATCCTTCGGGTTACCAACAGCAGCAGTTTCGAACCGGGCCCGGAGTGGGACTCTCCCTGCTGGACTACCTGCTGCCCGCCGCCGGGGTCGTGTGGACCTCGATCGGCCTGATGGAGCAAGGCGTGTATCTGCTGCTTTCGGCCGGGTTCTGGGCGGTCTTGGTCTCGGTCGCCTCCACGGTGGCGATCGTGTTGGCCTTGAGGCGTCGATGGCGGCTTGCGCTCACGGGTTGGGCTCTCTCCAGCCTGGCGTTTCTGCCGATGGCGTGGATGAAGGCGTTCGACCACTACCACTACTGGCCGATGGCGCTTCGCACGTTGTTTGTGGCATCCGTCGTCGGGGCCGCCGCGAATGCGTGGATCAGCGCAGCGTCGCGCCCAACGCTTCAAGCGCCTTCACGGCCCGATCCCGCACCTGGTTCGCTTCCTCGTCCGTGAAGTTCTCGCCGGCCTTTCGCAGTTGGAGGGCGATCGAGAGACTGTGCGCGTCGTCGGGGATGCCCTTGCCCGTGTACTGGTCGAACAGCCAAACGCGCTCGAGAGGCTCGCCGCATGCCTCGCGGATCGCCGCTTCCAAGCGCGCGTAGGGCGTGGCCTTCGGGATCAAGATCGAAAGGTCGCGCCGCACCGCGGGGTTGCGGCTGATCGCGTGGAACTTCGACGAGGCGCCGGGATGCGCCCAGAGTGTGTACAGGTCGACCTCCGCGACGACCGTCGCGTCGGGCAAGCCTGCCGCCTCTGCAAGGTCTGGATGGATGCGGCCGACCAGCGCGACTTTGACGTCGTCCACGCGGAAGACGGCCTGCTGCGTGGGGTGCAGGCGCGGATCTGCGCTCGCGGAGGCCACCGCGCGTCGCGGGCCGAACCCATCCACGCCGTCGCCGATACGAAACACCTCTTCGAGCACGGCCTTCGCGCTGAAGAAGTCGGCTTCGGCCGAAGGTTGCCCTTTCCAGTGAGCGGGTTGCAGGGCGCCCGTCGAGAGAAACGCCAGCTCGGTGGCGTCGTGCGCGTAGGCCGCGTCGGGCAGGAAGTTGCCAAAGGTCGCGCCGATCTCGAACAGGTGGAGGTCGCGGCCTCCGTTGCGCGCCGCGGTCTCGGCGAGTCCTGGGAGCAAGGAATTGCGCAGCAGAGCCGCCTCGGGCGAGTGGGGATTGCGCGGGCCGAACCGCTCGCTGCCGGGATAGTCGAGGGGGTGTTTGGCGCCGAGGGAGTGGTGGATGGTCTGCGTGAATCCGCACCGGAGCAGCGCCGCGCGCACGCGGTCCACATAGCGCTCGAACCCGAAGACGCCCCCCTGCACGGTCGTTCCCTGAAGGGGCTGCTCGGGAATCTTGTCGTAGCCGTAGACGCGGCCGACCTCCTCGACCAGATCGTCTTCGCGCACCACGTCGAACCGCCAGCTCGGCACGCGCACGGCGAAGGGTTCGCCATCGCCCTCGATCGCGAACCCGAGGGCCTCGAGCGCCTGTTTCGCCACGCGCGCTCCGACGGGCATTCCCAGCAGTCGCTCGACGCGGGACATCCGGAGATCGAGCGTGCGGGACGGGGGCGGGGCGGGGAACACCTCGACGATCCCGGGAACGATCTCCCAACCCGCGTCGGCCCCTTCGAGAAGCTCCGCGAACCGGTTGAGGGCTGCGGGAACCCCCTCGGGATCGACGCTGCGCTCGAACCGGTAGGAAGCCTCGGTGGAGAGGCCGAGCTGCTTTCGCGTCCGCCGGACGCTCGTGCACTCGAAGTGGGCGGATTCGAGCAGCACGGTCTTGGTCCGGTCCGAAACCTCGGTCTCGAGGCCGCCCATGATGCCCGCGGCGGCCACGGGGCGTTCCGCGTCGCAGATCATCATCTGGCCCGGTCGAAGCTCGTGCTCCTCGCCGTTCAGGGTCGTGAGGGTTTCGCCCGCCCGGGCTTCGCGGACGACGATGCGCCCGCCGCGCAGCGTGTCGAAGTCGAAGGCGTGGACCGGCTGGCCGAGTTCGAGCATCACGTAGTTGGTGAGGTCGACGAGGAGGCTGATGGGGCGCTGGCCCGCGCGGCGAAGCCGGTCGCGGATCCAGGCGGGCGCCTCGCCGTTGCGTCCGTTCCTGAAGAGCCGGCACGCATAGCGGGTGCACGCGGCGGTTTCGATGGAGACCTGGGCCATGCCTTGGGCTTCCGCGCCGCCCGCATCGGGGCGCGGGTAACGGTTGCCGGCTCTTGCATAGAGATCCGTGGGTGTGGCCGAAGCGTCCTTGGCCAACACCTCGCGGGCAAGTCCCTGGACCGAGAGTCCGTCGCCGCGATTGGAGACGACGCGGATGTCGAGGACGGGCTCGCCCTCGACCTCGTCGATGCCCTCGAGTTCGAAACCCGCCATCGTCAGCAAGTCGCCCAGTTCGGTTGCCGAGAGAGAGGTCTCGACAAAGTCGCGCAGCATCGAGACGGGGAACTTCATCGCGCGACGAGTCTACCAAACCCTCGCGTGCACCACAATGGAGGCCGCGATGACGATTGCCGCGCTGTGGTGTCTGGTGCAGGTCGCCCAGGTCGGTCCGCTGCCCGTGGGCCGGGACGTGTGGGGCTTGGCTCTGTGCGAGGGTGGGAAGACGTTGGCGATCTCCCACCGGACGAACCGCCTGTCGATCCTCACGGTGGATTCGGGAGTGGTCCGAACCGGCGCCCAGGCGGGGCCCGACGGGGCGATGCTCACCGAACTGTCCCTTTCTTCGGACGCCAAGACGCTGGTCGCCGGCAACGAAAACCCGGAGTCGGGCGCCAATCCAACGTGGGACACCGACACGTGGAAGACAGGGGTGCCCTTCGGCATCCGCACGACGGTGGAGTCGGCCGAAGCCAGCTCGAGGGCGAGGTTCTCCGGGGACGGCCGGTTCATTTTCGGAGAGCATCGGGATTCGGGTTCGCTGGCGGCGTTCGACCCTGCTACTGGGACTCCGAGCTTCCAGATGGTGCCAAACGCGGCCTACCCGATGAGCGCCTGGGACGCCGCGCCTATGGACACGTTCGTGGCGTTTGTCCAGGAGGACCTCGGGATTCAGATCTGGGCGCCGGTTCCAACGGCGACCTCGGACCGGTGGGCGGAGCGGGAGCCTCGCCTGCCGCTCCCCGAACCCGTGCAGCTTCTCCGCTTCTCGCCCGACGGTCGGACCCTCGCCGTGGTCGGGGGCAGCGGGGAGGCGCACCGGATTCTCTTTGTCCCGTTGGAGCCCGACCAGCAGGAGATCACCGTCGATCTGGGAGATCTCGACGCCCGCGCGGGGGTGTGGTTCCCTGATTCGCGGCGCCTGGCCCTCGCCGGCCTCGAGGGCCGCATCGCGATCGTGGACACGGTGGCCGGGCGCGTGCTCCATCGCTGGTTAGGGCACGAGGGCCGCCACGTGCGCGCCGCGATCGTCACGGAGGAGGGCCGACTCGTCACCGGAGCCGCCGGCGCCTACAGCGAGAAGGAGGGCGGCCAGATCACGTGGTGGAACGATCAAGGCGAAGCGCTAAGAACCGTCGCCATCCCACAAACACGACAAACGACCAACGATAAACGATCAACGGCGCCTAAGCTCGGAACTGTTCGAGGAACCGCAGATCGTTCTCCATGAAGTAGCGCAAATCGTCGATACCGCGGGCGAGCATGGGGATGCGCTCGACCCCGAGGCCGAACGCGAACCCGCTGTACTTCTCCGTGTCGATGGCGTACGACTCGAGGATGTTCGGGTGGATGAGGCCCGCGCCGCCCAGTTCGATCCAGCCGGAGGCCTTGCACACCGGGCACCCGCCGCCCTTGCAGAAGGGGCAGGAGATCGCGTAATCCACTCCCGGTTCCACGAAGGGGAAGAAGTCGGGCCGGAACCGCACCTTCACGTCGTCGCCGAACATGGCGCGCGCGAACTGCCCAAGGGTGCCCTTGAGGTGGGCCATCGACACGCCCTCGTCGATCATAAACGCGTCGACTTGGTGGAACGTGTGGCCATGCGTCCGGTCCACCGCCTCGTTGCGGAAGCACCGCCCGACGGTGAAGACGCGCAAGGGCGGCTTGACCTTCTCGAAGATGCGGCCCTGGAGCGCAGTGCACTGGGTGCGCAGCACGTGCGTGGCGTCGATGTAGAACGTGTCCTGCTCGTCCATGGCGGGGTGGTCGGGCGGGTAGTTCAGCGCGTCGAAGTTGTACTTGGTGAGTTCGAGCTCGGGTGATTCGGCGTAGCGGAAACCCAGCCCGACCAGCACGTCGCGGATGCGGTTGGTCGCTTGCTGGAGCACGTGTTCGATCCCGACGCGAAGTGGCCGCGCGGGCATCGTCACGTCGAGGCGCTCCGCCTCGAACCGAGACGCTTGCTCGCCGCCCTTGAGCTGCTCCTGACGGGCCTCGATTTCCGCCTGGAGGCGCGCCTTCAGCTCGTTCACTTTCTGTCCGAAGAGGGGCTTCTCTTCCGCGGGAAGGGTCCCGATCTGGCGCAGCAGGCCCGTGACCAGCCCGCTCTTTCCCAGGTAGCGAATCTCCAGCTCGCGCAACGACGCGGTGGCCTGGGCGTTGGCGATTTCGCTTCGCGCTTCCTCCTCGAGTGCTTCGATCGGTTGCATGCAGGCTCAGGTATGGCGCATGGAAGGGGCAGAATGCAACCTTCCCACACTCCAGCGGATGGTCGTCGACCGGAATTCACCCGAAGGGCACCATGTGAAATCCTGCGACAAATGCGGAACAACCTCCGTGGGGACCGCTGCCCCGCTGGAGCACGAACAAGGATGTCGGACGAACCCAAGGAAGCAACAGAAGAAGTCAAGAAGAAGAAGGGTGGGAAGCTCCCCATCGTCATCGCCCTCGTGGCCGTCTTGGCCGGTGGCGGCTTCTTCATGATGAAGGCCAAGGGGGGCAAGCACGAGCCGCCCCCGCTCAAGCTCGGCGCGATCGAGCCTCTCAAGGAGTTCTTGGTGAACCTGAAGGAGGGCAACGTCTACCTTCGCACCGAGATCGCGTTGCATTTCAAGGAGGGCTTCAAGAAGGAAGAGCTGGACAAATCCCTGCCGGCCGTGGAAGATGCGATCGTGACGTTGCTCGGGGCTCGAAGCTCGACCGAGATCCGAACGCTGGACGGGAAGGCTAAGCTCAAGCGCGATCTCGCTGAGGCCATCAACAAGGTGCTCGAGGCTGCCGAGAAGGCCGCGCATCCCGAGGAGGCCGCGGAGGAGGAGCCGGCGGCAAAGGACGGCGAGAAGCAGACCTCGGACAAGAAGGACCCCAAGGCCGGAAAAGAAGCGAAGCATGACGAGGAGCCGCCCAAAGATCTGCACCCCGATTGGGACTCGCAGACGGGGCCTGTGCTCAAGCTCTACTTCACCAGCTTCGCCACGCAGTAAAGACCACTGGAGAGGGATGGAGAGGGCTCGTACCGCAAGGTGCGGGCCCTTCGTCGTTCTTCGTTGTTGGTCCTTGGGCCTTGGGCCCCCTTGTCAACCCTCGCGCGGGTTGTGAGGTTTTTCGACTCGCGGAGCTAAAGAAAGCGCGCTTGGAGCCGATACCCATACTGATGGCCCGAGAAGCGCCTCTCCGAAAGGGGCGGCTTGGGACCGAGGTTGCCGAGCGTGTCTGAAATCCTTTCCCAAGCTGAAATCGAAGCGCTGCTGAACTCCTTGAACACGGAGGACGGCGAGCCTGCGGCGTCGGAATCCGCCGACTTCGAAGGTTCGGCGCCGGTTGCACGGCCCCGGTCGAACAAGCCGAAGCAGACCATCGCCTACGAGATCTACGATTTCCGAAGACCGGACAAGTTCAGCAAGGACCAGTTGCGCACGCTTCAGATGCTGCACGAGACGTTCGCGCGCCTCGCCGGCTCCTCGCTCTCCGCCTACCTGCGCACGCCGGTCGCCGTGGACCTGATCTCCCTGGAGCAGGTTCCCTACGAAGAGTATCTGCGCAGCATCAACCAGAGCGTCTTCACCATTCTCTCGCTGCCCCCGCTCTCCGGCCAAGCGGTCCTGGAGTGCGAATTCAGTTTGATCTTCTCGATGATCGACCGGATGTTGGGCGGACCCGGCAAGGGCATTCCCCGCAACGTGCTGACCGACATCGAGCGCCCCCTGGTCCGCCAGATTCTCGAGCGCCTGTTCGGCGCGCTGAAGACGTCTTGGGAGGGCGTCGTCATGGTGAATCCCGGGATCGAGGGGATGGAGACGAGCGCCCAGTTCGTGCAGATCGCGCCGCCAAGCGACATCGTCGTCACGGTGCTGCTCGAGGTGAAGGTTGGAAGCCAGCGGGGCGCCATGAGCCTCTGCGTTCCGTACGTGGTGCTCAAACCGATCACCACGAAGCTCAGTGGGCAGAAGTGGTTCGCGACGAACAACCGCAAGAGCGGAAAAGGCGCGCGGGCGGTGCTCACCCACAAGTTGCAGGGCGCCCGCGTCGAGTGTTCGGTCCACCTGGGCAACGCCAAGATCACGATGAACGAGTTCGTGAATCTCAAGCCGGGCGATGTGGTTCGGCTCGACCAGCGGACGGAGCGCGAGCTGCGGCTGCTCATCGGCAACGTCCCCAAATTTCACGGCAAGCCGGCCCTCCAAGGCAAAAACGTCGTGTTCGCTGTTTCGCATCCGATCGAGGAGTAGGAGTACCCCTTCCATGTCCGTTCAACCCAGTGAATTGATCAACCAACTTGCCCCCCTGCAGGAGGGCATCTGGCAGACGGTCTCCAAGACCGTCTCCGAAGCGGCGGGCCAAGAGATCCAGTTCGCCAGCCCCCTGTGCATGCAGGCGAACCCGCAGGAGTTGATCGCCGAGTTTAACGCGCCGGTGCTCGCCGTGCAGTTCGCGTTCGGCGGGATCCCCGAAAGCCAACAGGTCGTCCTGCTCACGCAGGAGACTTTCGTGGCCTTCGCGTCGCTGGTCAAGCAGGAGCTGGTCGAGAGCGCGGACGAGAACCTCGTGGCGGACGTCCGTCCGGCGCTCGAGGCGCTCGTTCAGGGCCTCTGCCTGTCGATCGGAGAGAATCTGGGCGAACCCGTCGTCGCGACGGGCCTCACGTTCCGGTTCCAGAACTTCGCCTTTCCGCAAAACATGCAGCGCGGCGAAGAGATCGCCCGAACGCAGATCGCGATGTCGGGCGAAGACCTCAACGGCACGGCGATCTGGCTGATGGACTTCGACTCCGTGGCCCACGCCTTGGCGGTGGAGTACAGCCCCGAGATTCCCGAGAGTCCGTTTTCTCAAGTTGCGGAGGCGCCCGCCGGCCCCGCGGTTCCGTTCATCCACGAGGAAACGGCGGGCATGGAGCTCGTGCGCGACATCCCGCTTGAAATCACCGTCGAGTTGGGGCGTGTGAAAATGCTGGTCAAAGATGTCTTGGAGCTGGGCACGGGCTCGATCGTCGAGATCGACAAAGCGGCGGGCGAGCCGGTGGACGTCCTCGTCAACGGCCTGAAAGTCGCGCGTGGGGAAGTGGTCGTGATCGAGGACAACTTCGGCGTCCGAATCACCGAGGTCATCAACCCCAACGAGCGACTCGGCGCCCTCGGAGAGGTCGCCTAGATGCGAACTCATTCGTTCGCCGCACTGATGGTGTTGGCGACGTCCGCAGGGGCGCAAGACCTCGGCACAAAACCGGACCCGCTCACGTCCGCCGCGGCATCCTCGGGCGGTGGTCTCGGCCTCATGGCGTTGGTGCAGATGCTCATCGCCTTGGGCATCGTGCTCGCGGTCGTGAAGTGGGCTCTGCCCCGATTCGCCTCTTCGTTCAACAAACGGCTGGCGCCGGGCGTGGGAAGCCCGATCAAGATCGAGGAGTCCGCGGCGTTTGCCGGCGGCAACCTCTACGTGGTTTCCGTCCGCGGCCGCGACCTGTTGCTCGCTTCGAGCCAGGCCGGCGTCTCGTGTCTGGCCGACTTGACGCCCGCCGAGACGCGGCCCGAGGCCCCTGCGTTCGGCGACCTTTTGGAGCGCGCCCAACGGACCCCTTCCCGGGCCGCGATCGCCGTCGACGAACCGACCCCCGAACCCGACCCCTCGGCGATCGCCGAGGCCCTGAGCCGCCTCGACCGCCTTGCCGGCTGACCCCGATCGACCTATGCGTGCCCTCTTCCTTGCGCGAACGACCCTGGTGATTTTGCTGGTGCTGGGCGCCTGCGCGGCTTGGGCGCAGAGCGGGCTCCCGACGCCCCAGGTCTCGATCAACATGGGTGCCGGCGCGCCTGGAAAGGACGGCGACGTGAGTGCGTCGCTTCAGATCCTGGCGATGCTGACGGTGCTCAGCCTCGCTCCCGCGATCCTGATCCTCACGACGGCTTTCACCCGCATCGTCATCATTTTCGGATTCCTGCGAAGCGCGATCGGCACCCCCACGATCCCGCCGAACCAGGTCGTGATCGGCTTGAGCCTCTTCCTCACGTTCTTCGTCATGGCGCCCACCTACGACCAGGTGAACACGCAAGCCCTCCAGCCGTACCTGGCCAAGGAGATCCCGATGAACACCGCCATCGAGCGGGCGCAGGGTCCGGTGCGGGAGTTCATGCTCAAGAACACCTACGAGAAGGACTTGGGACTGTTCCTTCGGCTCTCGAAACAGAGCCCCAAGACCCGGAACGACGTCTCGCTGGTGTCGCTGATTCCCGCCTTTGTGATCAGCGAACTCAAGACGGCCTTTCTCATCGGCTTCTATCTCTTCGTTCCGTTCCTGATCATCGACCTCATCGTCGCCAGCGGCCTGATGTCCATGGGCATGATGATGCTGCCGCCCACGGTCGTCTCGCTGCCGGCCAAGGTCTTGGTGTTCGTTCTGGCCGACGGGTGGAGCACGTTGGTGAGCGCCATCCTGGCGGGGTACCGATAAGATGGACGAGTCCGCCGTTCTCGAATTCGCCCGGCAAGGCATCGTGACCGCGCTGATGGTCTCGCTGCCCGTGTTGGCGGTCGCTCTGTTTCTCGGGGTCATGGTGAGCGTGTTTCAAGCCATCACCCAGGTCCAAGAGGCGACGCTCACGTTTGTACCGAAGATGTTCGGGGTTGCGCTCGTGGGGGCGCTCATGGGCAGTTGGATGCTCAACACGCTGGTCTCCTTCCTGATGATCGCGTTCGAGCACGTGGCGCGGGCGGGGAGGTAGCGGATGCGGTTCGACGAGCCGATGCTGTTCGCATTCCTGCTCGTCTTCGTGCGCTGTTCGGCGATGCTGGTCACGTCGCCCGTGTTCGGGGCGCAGAACACCCCGCTTCCGGTGCGCATTCTCACGACCCTCTCCATTTCGGGGGCGATGACGCTCGCGCTCAAGCCCAACGGCATCGAGCCGCCCGGCGACTTGTACCTCCTGGCCGCCGCGGTGACGCACGAGGCGTTCGCGGGGGTCGTGATCGGCATGTTCCTCCAACTCGTGCTTCAGGCGGCGTTGATGGCGGGCGCCCTTCTTGACCTTCAGGCGGGGTTGGGCATGAGCCAGACCCTGAACCCGGTGTCGGGAGTCTCCGCGACGGTGCTTTCGCAATACAAGTTCATGCTGGCGGTCGTGGTGTTCCTTGCTGTGAACGGCCACCACGTGATGCTCCAGGCGTTCGCCGACAGCTACAAGGCCCTGCCGTCGGCGGGCACGCAGGGCCTCCAAATCCTGCAGGACCACCTGCTGCTCGCGATCGGTCGCATGAGCTTGGTGGCGCTCCAGATCGCGGCGCCCGTGATGGCGGTGGGCATGGTGGTCGACGCCTCGCTGGGCGTCGTCAACAAGGCCGTTCCGCAGATGCAGGCGTTCCTGGTCGGTCTCCCGGCGAAGATCCTGATGGGACTCGTCGCGATGAGCCTGACGCTTCCCGCCCTCGCCTCGGCGGTGCAGACGGGCGTCGATTCCGCGGCCGAATCGATCTACGCCACGTTCCAGGTGCGGAGGTAGGCCATGGCGGAGCAGGCCAGCGCCCAGGAAAGGACCGAAGAAGCCACACCCAGGCGGCGTCAAGAAGCGCGCCGCAAGGGCACGGTCGCCCGTTCCGCAGACCTGTCCGGGGCGATCGTCCTCGTGCTGTTGATGTTCGTGATGCCCGCGGCCATGGGGAACCTGGGGTTGGGCTTCATGCGCGGGTTTGCCATCGCCATGGCGACGCTTCCGGCGACGATGGACCACCCGACCCTGACCGCCTTCGCGTGGCGCTCTCTCGAACCGCCCTTGATGGGTCTGCTCCCGATCGTATTCACCGCGATGGTCGCCGGACTCGCCGCCAACTTCGCCCAGGTCGGGTTCGTGCTCTCCACCGAGTCGCTCTCGCCCCGCCTCGACAAGTTGAACCCGATGCAGGGGTTCAAGCGGCTGTTCTCCATGGCGGCGACGGTCGAGGGCCTCAAAGCGGCCGCGAAGAGCTTCCTTTTCGGTCTGTTGGCTTGGACGACCGTGCAGGCGCACTGGAACGAGCTGGTCAACCTCTCCTGGACGACCACGGGGGGAGCGATGGCGGCGATCGGGGGCCTGCTGCACGCCATCTTCCTCAAAGTCGCGATCGCGTGGCTGATTCTCGCGGCGCTCGATTATTTCTACCAACGCAAGCGCACGCAAAAGCAGTTGATGATGACCAAGGACGAGGTTCGGCGCGAGATGAAGGAGAGCGAGACCTCCCCGGAACTGAAGCAGGCCCAGGCCCTGCGCCGAAGGCGTCTCTCCAAGGGAAGAATGATGGACGCGGTTCGCAACGCCGACGTCATCGTGACGAACCCGACGCACTACTCGGTCGCGCTCAAGTACGAGGCGGGGAAGATGCACGCCCCTATGGTCGTCGCCAAGGGTGCGGACTACATCGCTCTGAAGATTCGGGAGGTGGCCGCGGAGCACCGGGTACCGGTGATTCCCGAGCCTCCCCTGGCTCGGGCGTTGTTCCGGCAGTGCGAGGCCGGCGACTTCGTGCCACCGGAGCTCTTCCAAGCCGTCGCCGAGATTCTCGCCCACGTGTACCGCACGATCCACGGCTTGGCCGAGGAGTAGTTCCCGTTCGCGGCCCCGGTAGAATAACGGCCATGGCGACGGTGCACGAGTATGCGGTGAAGGTGGAGTGGTCGGGCGGAAGAATGGGTTGCGGCACGGTAGGTGCCGAGCGCATCTCCTCGCCGCTGCCGTTGGCCGTGCCGCCCGAGTTTCAGGGAGCAGGAAACGGGACGAACCCCGAAGAGATGCTCGCCTGCGCGATCTGCGCCTGCTACGCGATCACCTTCGGCATCATCGCGGAGAATCGGAAGCTTCCCGTGGCGTCGTTCCGCACGGAAGCCACCGGCGAGGTCGAGCAGAACGGCCCGCAGTTCAAGTACCGTTCGGTCACAATCCGACCCACGATCGTTCTCTCGGCGGATGCCACAGACGAGCAGGTGGCGCTCACCGAGGAGATGGCGCACAAAGCCGACGCCTACTGCATCATCACCAACGCGGTGCGAGGAAATGTCGCCATCGAGGTCGAACCGACGATACGTAGAGGTCCATAAATGCGCACGAAGCTGGTCGTTGGCAACTGGAAGATGAACTTCACCGGTGCGGAAGCGACCGCCGTGGTGAAATCCTTCATCCGACACGTCGATGCGAAGAGCAACGTGGACGTGGTGATCTGCCCCTCGTTCGTGTCCCTTTGCAAGGTGCGCGAACTCGTGCGGGACACGCATGTGAAGCTGGGTGCCCAGGACGTGTTCTGGAAGCAGTCCGGGGCCTACACGGGCCAAGTCAGCGCGGCGATGCTCTACGACAGCGGGGCGGCGTTCTGCATCGTGGGGCACAGCGAGACGCGCGGCCGCTTTGGGAAGTCCGAGATCGAGCCGGGCATGGACGGTTACTTCTCGGAGTCGGACGCTTCGGTGAACCTCAAGATCCAGGCGTTGCTGTACCAGTCGATCAACCCGATACTCTGCGTGGGCGAGACGCTCGCCGAGCGTACGGCCGGCCAGACCGAGGCCGTGATCCGCAAGCAGCTTGAAGGGGCCATTCGCGGCGTCGAGCCCGCGGAGCTCTACTTCTTCGTGGTGGCTTACGAGCCCGTTTGGGCAATCGGCACCGGCGAGGTGTGCGACGCCGAAGAGGCCAACCGCGTGGCGAAGTTCATCCGGACCACGCTGGCCGAGCTGCTGAATCCCGAGGTGGTGGAGGAGATTCGAGTCCTGTACGGGGGAAGCGTGAAGGCGTCCAACTGCGAAGAGATCTTCGCGCAGCCCGAGATCGACGGCGGACTGGTCGGCGGCGCGAGCCTGGATCCCAAAGAGTTCAGCCGCATCGTCATGAGCGCATGAACGGCAAGACCGCCTCCTCGACCCGGGTCGAGACGTCCGAGGTGATGACGCCGAACCACGCGAACTTCCTCGGCAAGGTCTTCGGCGGTTCCATCCTCTCGATCCTCGACCTGGTCGCCTACGCCACGGCGTCGCGTTTTGCCGGCACGATCTGCGTCACCGCGAGTTTCGACCGGGTGGATTTCATCGAGCCCATCGAGGTGGGCGAGCTGGTCACGTGCGTGGGAACGGTGAGCTACGTGGGGCGCACGAGTGTCGAGGTCACGATCGAGGTGTTCGCCGAGCGTGTGTTCGAAGGGGTGCGCCGCCACACCAACACGGCGAGGGTCACGATGGTGGCGCTCAAGGACGGCAAACCCACTCCGGTTCCGAGGTTGGTGTGTGAGACTCGGGATGAGAAGATCCGCTACCTCGAGGGCCGTGCTCGGCGCGAAATGCGCGCGCTGCACCAGGAGGTCGACGCCAAGGCCGTGGCGTCCTTCGAGGCGATGAGCGATGCCGAACTGGACCAGGCGATCGTTGATCGTTGATCGTTGGTCGTTTATCGTGGTGCGTGGTGCCCAATACCTCCTACGATTCGTTCGGGTTCGGCACCAACCGCACGTCCCCTAGGAACTTTTTGAACTCGCCCAGCAGTTCGTCATAGCGGTCGAGGTAGGGCTCGCTCACGGCGAGGCTGACCATCACGGTGGTGTTGCCGCGCACGGTGAAGGCCGTGACCACGATCTTGTCCCCGCGCGTGCGGCGAATGGCCGAGAAGCGCAGCTCCTTCGACTGCATGTCCGGCAACCGCTCGGCCTTCCAATCGGGCTGGTTCTCTGCGGTGGTCGCCATGTAGTACTTGGCCAGGCCGTCCTCGTTCAGGTCCGGCGTGGGATTGATGTCCGAAACGATCCGGTTGCTCGCGCCCCGGATTTGGGACCGGGTCTCCTTATGTTCGAAGAGGAACTGGGTGAAGGGCGCGTGGGGCACGGCCACCCAGTTCGCCGGCCTCGGAAAGAGAATCTCGTAGTTCGAGGTGTCGGCAAAGGCGTGCGGCATGGTCTTGCGCAACACCAGGTACGCGCCGGCGATAACGAAGAGCGGCAACAAGGTGACGAAGACGTAGAACGCCTTCCGGCTGCGGCGGGGCTCCATAGCCCATCTTAACCCCAATCGGGCCGATTAGTTCTTCAACGCTTCGGCGCCGCTGACGACTTCGAGGATCTGCGTCGTGATGATCGATTGCCGCTCGCGGTTGGCCTTGAGCGTCAGCGTGTTGATCATCTTGCCGGCGTTGTCGGTCGCGCTGGTCATCGCGGACATGCGCGCGCCGTGTTCGGAGGCGGTCGCCTCGAGCATCGCCTGCCAGATCAGCCCCAGGAAGTACCGGGGAAGCAGCGTGTCGAGCAGTTGGGCGGGGCCAGGCTCGAAGAGGAACGACGTGTTGCCCGAGCGGGTTTCGCCGTCCTCCGATTGGGGCGTTTCGATGGGCAGAAGCTGCACGATTTGCGGCACCTGCCGGATCGGCGAGTAGAACTTGCTGTAGCAGATGAACACCGCGTCCACCTCGCCGGACTCGTACATCTCGCGCGCCTTGCGGGAGACTTCGATCGCATCCTCGAGGCGGGCTCCGGCGCTGGGAACGGTCACGCTGTGCGCGACTTCGTAGCCGCGCTTGCCGAGGAACACCATGCCCTTTTTGCCGACCGTGATCAGCTTGGCCTTGGCGGGTTGGGCCTTGAGGTAGTCCCACGCGCTGCGGATCAGGTTTGTGTTGTAGGAGCCGGCCAAGCCGCGTTCGGCGGTGATGAGGATCAGCCCGAACTTCTCGACGGGCCGTTTCTCCATCAGGGGGTGCGACGGCAGTTCGCCAGCGCTCGACATCGAGAGCATCAGCTCGCGCAGCTTCTCGCTGTACGGCCGCGCCTCGAGCACCCGATCCGTCGCCTTGCGCAGGCGCGCGGCGGCCACGAGCTTCATCGCACGCGTGATCTGCTGGATGTTGCGCGCGGTGCGGATGCGCTGACGGATTTGCTTGAGCGTCGCCATTCCTTGCCGGTGTCTTCCTTAGGCTTGCGCCTTGAACTTCTCCAGGTATTCGGCGTTCGCCTTCTTGATCGACTCTTCGGCCTCTTTGGTGAACTCCTTGCTGGTGCGGATGCCCTCGATGGCGTCGGGGTAGTGCTCCTTGACGTGCTCGAGGAGTCCTGCGGCGAACGGGGCGACCTGCTCGGAACTCAGCTCGTCCAGGACGCCGGACGTGCCCGCGTAGATGATGACGACCTGATCGACGACGTTGTAGGGCGTGGCGAGGTCCTGCTTGAGCAGCTCGGTGAGTCGCTGGCCCCGGATGAGCTGCATCTGCGTGGCCTTGTCGAGGTCGCTCGCGAACTGGCTGAACGCCTGGACCTCGCGGAACTGCGCCATCTCAAGCTTGAGCCGGCCCGCGACGGACTTCATCGCCTTGATCTGGGCGTTGCCGCCCACGCGGCTGACCGAGATGCCGACGTTGATCGCGGGGCGGACGCCGGCGAAGAACAGGTCGGGCTCGAGGTAGATCTGCCCGTCCGTGATTGAAATCACGTTCGTGGGAATGTAGGCGGACACGTCGCCGGCCTGCGTTTCGATGATGGGAAGCGCGGTCAGCGAGCCGCCGCCATTCTCATCGGAGAGCTTCGCCGCGCGCTCGAGCAGGCGGCTGTGCAGGTAGAAGACGTCGCCGGGATACGCTTCGCGGCCCGGCGGGCGGCGGAGCAGGAGCGACAGCGCGCGGTAGGCCTGCGCGTGCTTGGAAAGATCGTCGTAGACGACCAAGGCGTGCTGTCCGTTGTTGCGGAAGAACTCGCCGATCGACGCGCCGGCGAACGGCGCGAGGTACTGCATCGCGTTGGGGTCGGACGCGCTCGCGACGACGACCGTGGTGTATTCGAGGGCGCCATGCTCGCGCAGCGTTTCCACGACGCGGGCCACGTTGGACATCTTCTGGCCGATCGCGACGTAGATGCAGAACACGGGGCTGCCGCCCGGCTCGTGGGTGTGCTTCTGGTTGAGGATCGTGTCCACGCAGATCGCGGTCTTGCCGGTCTGGCGGTCGCCGATGACCAGCTCGCGCTGGCCGCGGCCGATGGGGATCATCGCGTCGATGGCCTTGATGCCGGTCTGCAGGGGCTCCTTCACGGGCTGGCGGTCCACGACGCCCGGCGCGTTCACCTCGATGCGGGAGAACTGTTCGGAGGCGATGGTGCCGAGACCGTCGAGGGGCTGGCCGAGGGCATTGACGACGCGGCCGAGGATGGCGTTGCCGACCGGAAGCTCGATGATGCGGCCGGTCTCCTTGACCGGATCGCCCTCTTTGATCAGCGTGTCGTCGCCCATCAGCACGGCGCCGATGCTGTCCTCTTCGAGGTTGAGCGCGAGGCCCATCACGCCGCCGGGAAACTCGAGGAGTTCGCCCATCTGGCAGTCGGGAAGACCGTAGATGCGGGCGATGCCGTCGCCAACCTGGAGCACGGTGCCGACGTGCTCGACGTCCACCTTGCGCTCGAACTTCTGAAGCTCCTGCTCCAGTATCGATGTGATCTCTTCGGGTCGAATGGCCATGGGTTTCTCTTGTGGGGAGCGTTAGTTCTGTTTCAAAACATCGTAGAGGAGCGTGTCGCGCAGCCGCGCGAGGCTGCCGGACACGGTTCCGTCGAGGACGTAGTTGCCGAAGGCGACTTTCACGCCTCCGAGCACTGAGGGATCGACTTTGAATTCGGGTTCGACTTTCTTGCCCGACTTGCTCGCGAACTTCTCGACGAGGGCTTTCTTCTCCGCGTCGCTCAGCTCGACGGAGGAGGTGAAGACGGCCCGCAGGGCCTGCTCGTGTTCGCGGCGCAGCCGCAAGAACTCGTCGTAGACGCCCTCCACCTCGCGTTCGCGGCGCTTGGCGATCATCAGGCGCAGGGCCTGCATCGTGAGGGCGGTGATCCGGTCGGAGAACAGCTTCTCGGCGATCTTCGCCCGCTCGTCGCGGGCGACGTTGGGGCTGAGTAAGAAGTTGCGGAACCGATCGTCGTTGGCGATCATGCCGGCGATGGCCGCCATATCGTCCTCCACGGCGGCCACCACGTCGTTCTTCAACGCGGTGTTGAAGAGCGCCTGGGCGTATCGTTTCGCGACGCGGTTGTCCATGCCTAGCTCGGCACCTCGACCTGGTCGATGAACTCCTGCACGAGCTTGCGGTTCGTGTCCGAGTCCACATTCTTGCCCAGGATGCGTTCGGTCGCTCCGAGCGTGAGGTGGGTGACGTGCAGCCGAACCTCGCTCAGCACCTTGTTCTTCTCTTGCTCGATCTCCTGGCGCGCCTTCTCGACCAGTTCGTCGGCTTTGGCCGACGCTTCGGCCATCAGCGTGGTGCGCAGGGTCTGCGCCTCGCGGATCTGAGTCTGGATCTGTTCGCGGGCCCGCGCTTCCGTGGACGCCAGGCGTTGCTCGTACTCGGACCGCATCGCATCCATCTTGGAACGGAGCTGTTCGGCCTCGGTGAAGGTCTTCTCAAGCTCGCTGTTGCGCTCGTTGATCGCCTCGCTCAGCGGCTTGACAAAGAAGATGTTGATGACCGGCAACAACACCAGCACCACGCCCATTTGCGTGAGCATCTTGCCCAGATTGAAGTCGATCCCTTCAAGAAGCGGGGGAGCCGTGTCCTTGAAGACCGTGCCTCCAACCGCGACAAGCACAAGGCCCACGACGACCCAGATCAACGATCCGGGGCTGATGGCGCCGAGCTGAGTTCGCCTGCGAGTGATCATGTTGTTACCGTGCGCGAGCGCGTTAGCGGACCGCGACCGTCTCCACCGGGGCGGAGGCGTTCGACGCCTGGGCGTTCTGGTCCATCGGGCGAACGATCGCCGCGGTGGGGGACGCGCCGGGCGCGGGGACCTTGGCGGCCATGCCGTTCATGACGACGAAGGTGAGAATGACGAGCGACTCGATCAGAGCGAGACCGAGAATCATCGCGCCCTGGATCTTTCCCGAAGCCTCTGGCTGTCGCGAAATACCGGAAACAGCACCGTTCGCGGCCATACCCTGGCCGATTCCGGCACCAAGAACTGCGAGGCCCATTCCAAGGCCGACGCCGAGAGCGACTGACATATCCATTTTGTTAGACCTTCCTCCTGTCTTCACCCCGCCTTCGCGGAGCAAAACCTACCGTAGCGTTCAATTCAAGATGCGTGGACGAGACGGGAATCGGCATGGCCGTCCCCATGGCCGTGCGCCTCTTCGTGGTGATCGTCGCCGTGCGCTGTGACGGTGGCGATGTACACGCAAGAGAGAAGCACGAAAACGAAAGCTTGGACCAAGGCAACCAAGAACTCGAGCGGGAAGATCACCGCACCCAGCGGCACGTGAAAGCCGCCGAGCGTCACCATGTTGTCGAGCGCGGCCTTGGCTGCGTGGCCCGCGGAAATGTTCCCGTAGAGACGTACCGAGAGCGAGAGCACCTTGATCGATTCGCTGATCAACTCGATCGCGAAGATGAGCGGCGTGACGACAAGGCCGATGACGCCCAGACTGGGTCCTGCAAAATGCTTCACGTGCAGCAGGAAGCCCATGATCGCGGCCATCACGACGCCGCGCCCCTTCTTGCGCTGCTCAACGTAGTTGCCTGCGATGCCTTCCCACTGGACGTAGCCCAATACGACCAGGGCCATCGCAACGTTGAGGCTCCAATCCGCGGTCGGGGTGTGGGGAAGGATCAGCCCCATCAAGTTGCCGAAATAGATGATCAGCCACAGCCCGAGAATGAACGGCACGTATTTGCGGCCGTGCGGCCCGATCACGCTCAGGCACATGTTCTCGACGAACAGGTAGGCCTGCTCGGCCATCAGGGTGAAGGGGTTCCGGAACACGCCTTTGCCGGTCATCCCCGACCGCGCCATCGCCAGCAAAGCAAAGATGACCGTGACGATCACGCCGCTGTAAACGAAGATGGGCCAACCGAGAGCGTGGTGAGCGCCTTCGCCTCCTTCGGCGGACGCAAACATCATCGGTGCGAACTGAAACAGGCCGTCCATCAGTAAAAAGGGCCTTCGCGGTGCATTCGAGAATCGAGGAGCGCCAGAAGGACCAGCACGGAGTATACCAGCCCCAACCCTGCCAAAAAGCAAGCCATCGCGGAATCCCCAAGGCGGATCGCGAACGTGATCGCGACCCAGTAAAGCGGCAGCTTGATCAGAAACACGACGGTGGCGAATCCGGCGAATCCGCTTGACGCCCCGCCTTTCTGTCCGACCAGCCACGCGAGAGCGGCGAACGATCCGATGCTGAACATCGCCAGCCCCGCCCCCAACGCGAAGCCCAAAGCCTGATCGCCCCTCGACAAAGCCGCGAGCACGAGGCTGGCGACAACGACCGCCGCGCCGCACAGGCCGAGAGTCCGAAGCGCCGGCCTCACGGCCGGTTGGGGCCCTTGGTGATCATCACCACGACCGCGAGGAACCCGGCGAAGAGCCCGATCACCGTGCCCCACGTCTGCCACTGGTTGCCGCCAGATCCCTGATCGACGAAGTAACCGATCAGCCAGCCTGCGATGAGGGGTCCGACGAACAGATAGGCCAGGCCGATCCCGAACGCAACACCACGGTACGACTCGCGATCCGACCGCGTGGGATCGCCCTTGCGCGGCTTGCGTTTGTACTCCCACTCGGGTGGCTCTGGCATCGCACCGGACCGCAGTTGGCGGCTTTTGTCCTCAATCTCCTTGAGTCGGGCGTCGAATTCGTCGTCTGGATCCGCAGCCGCGCTTGGGGCTCCCGAGCCATGGTCCGCGCCGAGCAGCCGGTCCGCGGCCTCTTGCGCGGCCTTCTCGATCGCATCGAGATCGGGCTCGTCGTCGTCCGAACGGTGAGGGGCGTCGTCCGCCATACTCACAAGGTACCGCACGTATGTCTGCACCTGGTTCCGGATTCGCAACACGATCGCTTCAGACCGACGCCCAGTTCCTCAAGGGCGTCGGACCCCGTCTGGCGCCGCTCCTCGCCAAGGCGGGACTGCGCACGGTGTACGACGTGCTGCTCCACCTCCCCCGACGGTACGAAGACCGCACCAACCTCCCGCCCATCCGCAACCTGCGGCCCGGCCAGTTCGCCACGATCCGGGGCACCGTCTCGGACTTCGAGGGCCGCTCCGCGCGACGCGGCGGGGTCGTCGTGCTCAAAGCCCTCGTGGGAGACGCCACCGGAACGGCGACCCTCGTCTGGTTCAACCAGCCTTGGATCACGAAACGCCTCGCGGGCTACGACGGCGAGATCATCGCGTACGGGCTGGTCAAGGAGGGAACGTACGGCTGCGAAATCCACTCCCCCGAGTTCGAGCTGCTGGGTGACGACGACGACCCGGACGCGTTTGCCAAGATCGTCCCCGTCTACCCGCTCGTCGAGGGGTTG
Organism: Fimbriimonadaceae bacterium; assembly: GCA_023957775.1. NCBI lineage: Bacteria > Bacillati > Armatimonadota > Fimbriimonadia > Fimbriimonadales > Fimbriimonadaceae > Fimbriimonadaceae bacterium. Next base: position 45,230 of record JAMLGR010000018.1, read on the forward strand.
CAGCAGTTCGTCGTGCGCCGCGCGGTGGATGCGGCCCTCGAGGGCTACCTCGGCTTCGTGGAGGACCCCCTTCCCGAGGAGTTCCGCCGCCGCCACAAGCTGCAGAAGCTCCAGTGGGCGATCCGCCAGGTGCACCATCCCGAAAGCGAGGAGTTTCGCCTCAAGGCGCGCAAGCGCCTGGTGTTCGACGAGTTCTTCCACCACCAGGTGGGATTGGCCATGCGCCGCGCTGAAACCCAGCTCGAACGCGGGATCGCCTTCGGCCTGGCCGATGTCCCGGACCTGAAGGCCCAAGTGCACCAGATGTTCCCGTTCGAGCTGACCGGCGCCCAAAGCCGCGTGGTGGAGGAGATCTGGAGCGACATGGCCTCGCCGCATCCGATGAACCGGCTCGTGCAGGGGGACGTCGGCTCGGGCAAGACCGCCGTGGCCGCGGCGGCCCTGCTGGCCGCCATCCGGTGCGGCTTCCAAGGCGCGCTGATGGCCCCGACCGAAATCCTCGCCGAACAGCACTGCGCGCACCTGCACCGACTTCTGGATCCCCTGGGGGTCCGCACGGCGTTGCTCGTCGGCAAGCAGACGCCGACCCAAAAGAAGAAGGCCGCGGCAGCCGTTGCGAAGGGCGAAGCCGACCTCGCGATCGGGACGCACGCGCTGATCCAAGAGGGCGTCGAGTTCCAGCGGCTGGGGCTGGTCGTGATCGACGAGCAGCACCGGTTCGGCGTGCTGCAGCGGCTCGCCCTGCGCGAAAAGGCGCTCGGCAACCCCGATGTGCTCGTGATGACCGCGACGCCCATCCCGCGGACGCTCACGATGACCCTCTACGGAGACCTCGAGCTGTCCGTCATCGACGAGATGCCGCCAGGCCGGCAGCCGATCAAGACGTGGTGGAAGCTGCCGCACGAACGGCCTTCGGTGTACGACGCGGTGCGCAAGCTCGTGTCGGAAGGGCGGCAGGCCTATATCGTGTGCCCCATGGTGAGCGAGGGCGAGAAGATGCTGGCCCAAGCCGCCGAAGAGCTCTACGCGCGCCTCTCGCAGAAGGAGTTCCCCGACCTTCGGGTGGGGCTGCTGCACGGCCAGCTCAAGGTCTCCGAGAAGGAGGCGGCCATGGACCGCTTCCGCGCTGGCGAGATCGATGTGCTGGTGAGCACCACGGTGATCGAAGTGGGCGTGGACGTGCCGAACGCCACGATCATGGTGGTGGAGGACGCGAACCGGTTTGGCCTGAGCCAGCTTCACCAACTGCGCGGCCGCGTCGGCCGCGGCTCGGAGCAGAGCTTCTGCGTGCTCGTCGCGGACGCGAAGACCGACGATGCGCGCGAGCGGATGGACGCGCTTGTGGGAACGAGCGACGGGTTCAAGATCGCGGAGACGGACCTGCGGCTTCGAGGCCCGGGCGAGATCGCCGGCACGCGCCAGAGCGGCAACCTCGATTTCAAGATTGCGGACCTGGTGCAGGACGGCGTGCTCCTCGAGGCCGCGCGCCAGGCGGCGATGGAGCTGATCGCCGAGGATCCCGGGCTGAAGAGGCCGGAGCATGCGAAGATTCGGGAGCGCGCCTTGCGCCAGCCCGGCGAGGTCGCGGTGATCGCGTCGTCGTAGAAGAAGCTGCCGATGCAGATTCCCGAAATCACCCCCCAAGAACTGAAGGCCGAACTCGCAGGCCCCACACCCCCAGTCCTGGTCGACGTGCGCGAGCCCTTCGAACTGGAGATCGCGAGGCTGGACCCCCACGTGCTGATTCCCATGGGGGAATTTGTCGAGCGGATGGGGGAGTTGGGCACCGAGGACGACTTGGTCATCGTGTGCCGTTCGGGCTCGCGCAGCGCCCGGGTGACCGCGTTCCTGCTCCAGCAGGGCTATCGGCGGGTCCGAAACCTCGCGGGCGGCGTCTTGCGATGGTCTCGGGACGTCGACCCCACCATGCGACGCTACTGATCGTGGTTTGTGGTTGGTGGTTTGTGGTTGTGGTTGTGGTTGAAGCCCCTCGCCCCTCCCCCTTCCGAGGGGCAGGGGGTGAGGGGACTGCCGGTACTCTTGTTGAATGTCCGACTCGCCTCAGGACTCGCGACAACTCCCGCTGACGTTCATTCTGCTGATCACCGCAGCCCATCTCCTTCTGGCCTCGGTGGGTCTTCACTGGTGGATGCCACAAGTGAGAAGTGTGTTCGTCGATCTGGGCATCTCCCCCACGCCGACCATGGAGTTCGTCCTGTCGGGTCGGCTCGCACTCCTTGCGCTAGGTGCCAATGGATTACTGGCAGTCATCAGTGTGTGGAGGCGGACACCTCTCACGGCGATTTTTGGCATCAGTGCCGTTGTCTTCTTTCACTTAGCGGTCACGTTTGTGGTCCTCTCGAGGCCAGCAATCACCCTGGTGGAACATCTGTCATCCGGTGGTGCGGGTGGCTCTTGATGACCTGGGGAAATCCACACAAAGTCCTTCTCGCCAATCCCTCCGCCAGAATTCGGCACCAAACGCTTTCGTTCCCGCTTCAGCTCGAATCCCCTGGCGCCGACACGGTATTCGCTCACCTGCTCAGTGCGGCTGAATAACTTCCCGCGAATGCGGGTTTCGCTTTGTACGCCTCCCACCCACCGGTCGTACAGAGTCAACTCGTCCACCAACCCATCGGAACGGTGAAGAGCGACGACGTTCTTCCACTCGTCGCGCCGGGACAGGACGAGCGGCTCGGTTTCGCCCTCGCCGACAACCCACAAGAGCGTACGAGACCAATTGGGAACCGGAACATCGATTAGGAGGAGGCGCTGGCCCGACACGACCGGAAACGCCAACGCGGACGACTGGGCAACGAAGCTTGGCAGCGACGCGGCAATGACCAGATCCGGCATCCTTTCGCTGAGGCCATCGATCCGAGCCTCCCACAAGAGGGCGTCGTTCCGACGCACGGCGACGGTCGTGAAGACCTGCAAGGCCTCCGAAATGCTCACGCGCACCACCGCGCTCCATCGAGCGCCCCCGTGGTCCAGCCATGAGAAGGGGAACGTCGCAACAGGGAAAGAAGTGAGCCAGGGAAGCAAAGCCAGAATCCCGAGCATCGGCCGACCTATTTCTTCGCCAACGCTTGGTTGATCCTCTCCAAGACTTCGGGAGCGTCGGGCTGGGTCTTGGCGGGGAATCGGGCCATCACCTTGCCGTCTCTCCCGATCAGGAACTTGGCGAAGTTCCAGTCGATATCGGTCTCCACGCCGTCGTTGTCCAGCAGCCACTGGTAGAGGGGTGCGATCCCCTCGCCCTTCACCACGATCTTGGCGAACATGGGGAACGTCACCTTGTAGGTCTCGGTGCAGAACTGATAGATCTCGGCGTTCGTGCCCGGTTCCTGGCGGTTGAAATCGTTGGCGGGGAAGCCCAGCACCGCGAACCCCTTTGCCTTGTTCTTGCGGTACAGCGCCTCGAGGCCGGCGTACTGCGGCGTGTTGCCGCACTTGCTGGCCACGTTGACGACGAGCAGCACCTGCCCCTTGAAGCGCGCCAACGGCACGGGTTTGCCGTCGATGCCGTTCATCGTGAAGTCGTAGATGGTCGCGGGACCGGTCAGGAGGGTCGAAGCGAGGACGGTGAGTGCGAGGATGGACATAGTCGTTGGTCGTTCTTCGTTTGTCGTTTGTCGGGGGAGGGATTAGGCCTTGAGTTGGGTCATTTCAAAAAGGATATGTGCGTAGATACGGCTCATCTTGTACAGATGCTCCACTTTGAGGCGTTCGTCGTTTTCGTGGGCGTCCCCGTCGCCGGGCCAACCCGTGCCGATGCTCACCGTGTTCGGGATGGCGCGGGCGTAGGTGCCGCCTCCCATCACGCCGGGGGCCTTGGTCTCTCCGGTCTCCTCTGCCACGACCTTGCAGATCGTCTGGACCAGCGGGTGCTCCAGGGGAAAGAAAAGCGAGGGGCTGTCGTCGAAGTCCGCCAACTTCCATCCGCTCGCCAGCGTGGCGAGGTGATCGGTGCACGACTGGCTGACCTGCTGGCCCTTCCACGTCACGGGATAGCGCACGTTAAATAGAAGTTTCAACTTGGAATCTTCAACAGAAACAACGCCGAGGTTGCACGTAAGGTCCTTGCTGGCCTCGTCCGCGCCGGCGATGCCGAGGCCCGCGCCTCCGAGGTGCGCGCTCCAGAGCAGCTCTTCGTAAAACGTCTCGCTTTCGAGCGGGGCGAGCTCGGCGAGGAAGCGGAACACGCGAATCGCGGCCGAGTCTCCGCCGAATGGGATCGAGCCGTGGCACGCCTTCCCGATCGCCTCGATCCGCAGCAGGTCGCCGTCCCACCGCCACACGACGTTGCGGTCCCACGCGTCCGCGAGCTTGGCCTCGACGTGGGGCCGCGCCCCGGGACCCACGCGGACCGCCGCCTGGCACGCGTCGATGACGATGTTCGGCCGTTGGCCACCGGAAGCCTCCACGAGCGCGAACTCCCCGGAAGGCAGCGGCACCTCCACGTGGAGGTTGGCGATCCCCTTCTCCGCGTGGATCAAGGGCCACCCGCTGTCGGGGGCCACGCCGAAGGTGGGAGGCTCCTCGACCTGCACGTAGCGGTGCACGCACTCGAACCCCGACTCCTCGTCGCATCCGAACACGATCCGAACGCGGCACCCGAGGTCTCCGGCGACCTCCTTCAGCGCCCGCGCCGCGTAGAACGAGGCCATCGTCGGGCCTTTGTCGTCCGTGGAGCCCCGGGCATAGAGGTAGTCGCCGTCGATCTCCGCGCCGAACGGCTCGTGTTTCCACCCATCGGAAACGGGCACAACGTCGAGGTGGCCAAGCGAGACGATCAGTTTCTCCCCGGTCCCGAACTCGGCATAGCCGCAGTAGCCATCGAGGTCCTTGGTGCGCATGCCCCATCGCTCGCCCAGGGCGAGCGCGAGGTCGAGCGCTTTGCGATTGGCCGCGCCAAACGGGGCTCCGGGCTCCGCCTCGGTCTCCACCGAGGGGATGCGCAACATGGCGCGCGTGTCGTCCAGCAGTTCGGATTCGTGGGCGCGCAGCCACTCCTGGGCGCGCTCGACTCGAGGATCGGCCATGAGCCGAGGTTACCCCTGCGCCCTCCACGTAAGAAAAAGGGCGCACACAACGATCCCGGGCGGCTAGTGGGACCTTCGTGGCGCCACAGGGTGTATTCCATGGCCGGGCCGTGCTGGCCCCGGTAAAAATGTCGCTTCTTGGGATCGGCCCGCTCTCGGGTAAGACCATGCCCATGCACACAGAGGTCGAGGAGGCGTTCGCCGAGCGGTTTGGAGGCGAGCCCGGGGTGGTGGTCCGGGCACCCGGTCGGGTGAACCTGATCGGGGAACACACGGACTACTCCGACGGGTGGGTGATGCCGGTCGCCATCGACCGAGAAACATGGGTCGCGATGCGCCCCACGCGAGGAGAAACGTGGCTGGAGTCGCGCGAGTGCGGCCCGGCGAACCCCTTCCACATCATGGACGTCGAGCCGGGCGCCGTCACGGACTGGGGGGCCTATGCGGCGGGGGTCGGCTGGGCGCTCCGCCAGTGGGGCTTTGAAGACGTCGACGACCTCGAGGGCGTGGTGGCCAGCAACATCCCCATGGGCTCGGGGCTTTCAAGCAGCGCGGCGCTTGAGGTCGCCGTTGCGCTGGCGTGGAGCACGCTGCACCGCTGGGGCCTGGATGGCTGGGAGTTGGCCAAGGTGTCTCGGGAGGCGGAGAATCGGTTCGTCGGCGTCGCGTGCGGGATCATGGACCAGGCGGTCTGCGCGTTGGCGCGCCCCGGGTGCGCGATGATGCTGGACACCCGCTCGCTCGAAGCGCGCCACGTGCCCTTGCCCCCGCATTGGCGGATCGTGATCTGCGACACGTGCACGCCCCGCACGTTGGCGGGTTCCGCGTACAACGAGCGGCGCAGGGAGGTGGAGCGGGCCGCCGCGGAGCTTGGCGTGGCCTCGCTTCGGGACGCGACGCCGGAATCGTTGGAAGCCGGGCGTGGATCCTTGGATCCGCTCCTCGATCGTCGAGCGAGACACGTGGTCGGCGAGAACCTGCGCGTCGCGGCATTCGCCGTCGCGCTCGAAAGCGGGGACGCGCGGGCTGCGGGAAAGGCCATGGCTGAAAGCCACGAGAGCCTCCGAGACCTGTTCGAGGTTTCCAGTCTCGATTTGGACGCGATGGCGGAGTCCGCAGCGGGAGCGCCCGGGTGCATCGGGGCCCGCATGACGGGTGCCGGATTCGGGGGCGCGTGCGTCGCCCTGGTCGAGGAGGCCCAGGTGGACGAGTTCATCGAGGCCGCCGGGAGGGGGTTTCACGCGCGGACGGGAGGTTTGGGTAGATTCAGTACTTGCTATGCGGTCGGCGGCGCTTGCGTCATCGACCGGTGAGTTGGATGCCAAGGGTGGAACACGGAGCGCAGATTCGACTTCCTAAGGATGTCGGTTTCGGGCCGAAGTCGACCTGTGGCGTTCGCGGTGATGAGAGTGGGAAGCTTGGTGATGGGGACGAAAGAGGGCGCAGGCCCGGCATTTTTGGCGGAATTCGGGTTCCGCACAATTGCCATATCAAAAACACCAGCCCTGTGTGGAAAGAAGAACCTAGGCGGTTACTTCAATTAGGAATGAGGGGTGGGTCATGCCAATGCCAAGCACAGCTAGAACGGAATCGTCGCAGCGCGCGGTTCGACTAACGAAAAGGGAGATCGAGGTTCTGAGCCTCATCGCCCAGGGTCACAGCAGCAAGGAAGCCGCGGAGACCCTGTACGTATCGAAGCGCACTGTGGACTTCCACCTGGCAAACATCTACGACAAGCTCCAGGTCAACAACCGTGTTCAAGCGTTCCGCGCTGCGACGCGATTGGGCCTGATCCCGTTCGAGCCGACGTTCGGCCACGCACGGGGAGAGTCGTAGCAACAACGACAACGTAGACTTGGATTGCATGTCTTTTCGGAGCGGCCTCGCCATTGCTGTGGCGGGGCCGCGGTCGTTTTAGCCGCTCGCAAAGGTGAGGGCGTCCACGGCGGAGGCACCAGCCGCCCGCAGCGCCTGCGCGCACGCTTCCAACGTGCCTCCCGAGGTGCGTACGTCGTCCACCAGCACGATGCGGCGTCCCTGCACCTCCGGATGCGCGGCGAAGGCGTCGTGCAGATTCGCGGCGCGGGCCTCCCGGCTCAGGCCGGCCTGCGGCGATGTCGCGTGGGTGCGTCGGAGCAGTTCCGGGCGCACCGCGGTTCGATCGAAGCGCTCGCACAGCAACTCGGACTGGTTGAAGCCGCGCAGGCATCTCCTGGACCAGTGGATGGGAACGGGCACGATCCACGCGCCCTCCATAAAGCCCCAGCGACCGGCGGCCTCCGCCAGCATCGTCGCCATCGGCGCGGCGAGGGACGTCGAGCGGCCGTACTTCAGCCGCTGAACGGCCTGGGCGGCTCGGCCGGTGTACCGCCAGAGGCAGGCCCACTCGTCGATGCTGGGGACGTGGGCAGGTTCGATGCCCCCTTCGTATGCTTCGAACTCGGCCGTGCAGACGCTGCAGAGCGCGGGCAGGCCCGTCAGGCCGCAGAGCGCGCATTGGGGCGGATAGACCGCCTCGAGAATCTGCCTAAGCGAGGCGGTCCAGGTGATTCCTGCTCCGCGCATCGAGCGCCTCCGCGTTGGGGATTTCGTAGCGCAAACCGTCGACGCTGGTGATCATCCAACGGTCGTTCTGCACCTCGTGGGCGCTGTCGCGCCAGTTCCGGACGTAAAACGTGATCTCGCCGCGCTGGGTCTTCACGTGGAACCGCCACATGCCGGCATCTTGGCGCAGGTCCAGGATGCGCTCGATGGGGGGCGTGAAGTACCTGCGCTCCAGCGCGGAGCGCACAAGGTCCCGGCTCGTGCGGTCGAGCGCGTCGAGCGAGCGCAGAATGCCGACCTCGTGTCCTTCCGCGTCTTGGACGGAGATGTAGGCGTCGGGCTCGCTGAGCGGAAAGATGCGCCGGAACCTCGCCGAGAGCACCGTGCGGTCGCCCTCGATTTCGAGGCGCGGGTGGACGGCCCCCTCGATGGGGATCACGCGCACGAGATCGGGCTCCAGATAGCGCAACGGTTCCGAGACCATACGCGCATTATGATCTGCGTCGAGGCGCTACATTTCGGGCTGCAGAATGCCGTACTGGCCGTCTCGGCGCTTGTAGAGGACCTCGACCTGCGAGCTGATCTCGTTCTTGAACACGAAGAACGGATGGCCGACCATCTCCATCTGGAGGGCGGCCTCCTCGGGCGACATCGGCTTGAGCAGGAAGGTCTTCCGCTCGCGGATCTCGATGAAGCCGTCGCCATCGGCCTCGGCCTCCGGTTCGAGTCCCGACGGGGGCTGGACGCCCTTCTTCCGATGGCTCTTGATCAGGCGTCCCTTGAGCCGTTTGAGCCGGGCTTCCAACTTGTCGCTGACCTTGTCGATGGCCTCCCGCAACGTCGGTTCGGTGTCCTCACCACGGATCGTGAAGCCGTCGGCGAACACCGTGATTTCGAGTCGGTGGCCACTTTTCTCTTCGCGGTGCACCATTTCGACCTTGTGCGCTTGATGGAAATACCGCTCCAGCTTTCCCAACTTCTCCGCGGCATATTCGCGATCGCGCTTGGTGACGTTGCCTTCGGCGTTTCTCACTAACAGGTCCATCTCGTGCTCCTCATGGCGCCTCGGCGAGTGTGGCGACGGCGTAGGCCGCAATCCCCTCACCCCGCCCCAGCGCTCCTAGTTGTTCGTTGGTCGTCGCTTTGATGCTCACCCGATCGACGCAGATTCCCACCGTGTCGGCAATGCGGCCGCGAATGGACTCGGCCCGCGGCATCACCTGGGGGGTTTCGGCGATCACGGTTGCATCTATGTTCACAATACGCCACCCGCGTTCCTTCAGCATCCGCGCGGCCTCTGCGAGGAACATGGTCGAGTCGCAGTCCTTCCACCGCGGGTCCTTGTTCGGGAAGTGCTGGCCGATGTCCCCGAGCGCCGCCGCGCCCAGGAGGGCGTCGCACACCGCGTGGAGGAGGGCGTCGGCGTCGGAGTGCCCGGCAAGGCGCGGAGTGCCCTCGAAACGTTCGCCGCCCAGCACGAGCACGCCCTCTCCGGGCGGTGCGAAGGCGTGGACGTCGTACCCGATTCCCGTCCGCGTCTCACCCACACCAAGATGCGCGCGTGCACGTTCCCAATCATCGGGTGTCGTGAGCTTGAAATTGAGCGCCTCTCCAGCGACGATGCAGGGCGCGACCCCCGTGGCCTCGAGCATCGACATCTCGTCGGTGTGCGACTCGTCTGCCAGCTCGTAGGCTCGGGCCAACAGCTCCCTGCGGGCCGCCTGCGGCGTCTGCATGGCGACCAGGCGGCTCCGGTCCAGCGTGCGCACCATGTCGCCGGCCCGCTCCTTCACCGTGTCCGCGATCGGGACTCCCGGAGCGCAGGCGCCGGCAGCCTCCGCGCCATCGATCACGCGGTCGATCAAGACCGCGGAGGGAAACGGGCGCGCCGCGTCGTGCACGAGCACGATCTCGGTTCCGTCTGGCAGGGCGCGCATCGCGCATCGGGCGCTCTCCAACCGAGTCCGGCCGCCGGGGACGACGAAGAGGGCGTCTGGCGCCGCCTCCCGCACGGAGGATTCCCCCTCGGGCGAGCACACGACGCCGACCGCGTCGATGCGGGGGTGGTCGCGAAGGGCGTCGAAGGCCCATCGCCAAACGGGTTTTCCGCGCAGGACGCGCGCGAGCTTGTCTTCGCCGAAGCGCTCGCTTCGACCCGCGGCGAGGAGAACGGCGACCGTGTGCATCAGGAGTTGCGGTACCGGGGTTTGCGTCGGCTCGGCGCGGGATCGTCTTCGGTCTCCTCGCCGCTCGGAAGCTCCGCGAAAATCATCTTGCCGCGCTCGGTTTGGATCACTTGGGTCACGACCACGTCCATGGTCTCGCCCAGATGCTCGCGCCCGCTCTCCACCACGACCATGGTGCCGTCCTCGAGGTAGCCCACGCCCTGGCCGACCTGGTTGCCCTCGCGAATGATGGTGAGGGTGAGCCTCTCCTTGGGCAACACGTTCGGACGCATCGACAGGGCCAGGTCGTTGAGGTTGAGCACCTTGACCTCCTGCAGCGCGGCCACGCGGTTGAGGTTGAAGTCGTTGGTCACGATGTCGGCCCCGATGACCTTGGCGAGCGCGACGAGCCTCGAGTCCACTTCGGCGTCCTCGGGAACGAGCCGGTCGTGGATCCGCACTTCGAGCGGGAAATCCGATTGGAGGTGGCGAAGGACGTCGAGGCCCCTCCGGCCGCGCTGGCGGCGAAGCGGGTCGTGGCTGTCGGCGATGTGCTGCAGCTCCTCGAGCACGAAGCCGGGAACGTAGAGCTGGCCCTCGAGAAACCCCGTGCGGGCCACGTCGTACACGCGGCCGTCGATGATCACGTTCGTGTCGAGAATCTTGATTCCGCGCCTGCGTCCCCTCGCCTTGCCCTTGGTCCAGGGAAGCACTTCGCTCATCGACTGCAGGGCGTAGACGCTCAACGTGGCGAACCCCAGCGTGAGGCCGAAGATGGCGAACGGGACGTACGCCGTGGCGAAGATCGCGTTGAACAGGAAGAGGAACGGCGACGACGCGACCAGGCCGGCGAAGATGCCGAGAAACAGCGTGACTTTGTCGCCGCTGTCCATCCGGTCCCACTGTTCGAGGAAGCGGTAGAAGAGGCGGGCCAGCATCGTGCCGATGCCGACGCCGATCATCGTGCCGAGCACGGCCATCGCCACGACGCTGGAACTGGGGACTTCGAAGGCCGCCGTGGGGTCCGACCGGGACTGCGCCATGCGGAACAGCCACGTCATGAACGAGTTGGCGGTCAGCGCCCCGGCGATGGCGCCGCCTGCCGCGAAGCCGGCTTGAAGGACGAGTCGGAAGTAGCGCATCAGCCCGCTATCCGCCTCCCACCGCTTCCATCACTTCGACCTTGACCGAGTCGAGGAAACCAAAGAGGAAGGCGTCCTCGACCGAGCCCTGGGCCAGTTTGATGTGGGCGGCGCTGACACGATGCCGGGGCCGGGTCGCGTCGATACCTATCCAATTCGTCCCGTCCCAAATCTCGGTCCACGCATGATAGTAGAACAAACCGTCCGCGGCGACCAACCCGGCCACCACCCTTGCCGGGATCTTTGCGGCGCGCATCAGGGTTGCCGTCAGAATGGCGTAGTCGCGGCAAACGCCTTCTCGCGTCCGCAGGATTTCGGACGCGTCGCGCAACACCCCGATTCCCGCATCTGGCCGCATGATCGAATGGACGTAGTCTTGAATACTCCATGCCGCCTCGACAGTGTTGGGACGTCCGGCGGTCAGCTTTCGACTCAGCTCGCGAAACGCGGCGCTCTCCGATGGGATGTAAAGGCCGGGCTTGAGCCATGCGGTCTGACCCGCGTCCGACCCCTTTGCGCCGGACGCGCGCGGGGACACCGGATGCGTCTCGACGATCCACGCTTCGCCTTGGCGCACGACGGTCTGGTGCGCGTCGTTGGGGATGCGGGCGAGATCGACTCCGGTGATCTTGAGCTTCAGCCGCGTCAGGGTCTCCGGGTTCGGCAGCGGCTTGTCCGGCGCGATACGCGTCGACGTGGCCAGGTCGGTGGACGGCAGGTACCCCGTCGCCGAGCCGTCCAGCGCCTCCTCGCGCGACAGGGGAAGCATCGCCAAGCCCATCGGACCCTCGATCTTGACCAGGTCGCCCTTGGCGGAAACGAACACCTTGAGCGTCGCCCGGGGGTCCGAGATGTCGATCCGCGTGGCGTCCACCGGCTTGCCCTTCACATCCGTCCGCTCCTTGCCGACGAGCGTCGCCGTGTTCTTCACGAGGCTCACGGTCGTGGGATCGAGGACGTAAAAGGCGCTCGTGGCGCCCGGCGAGGCGCGCTCCACCAGATAGGGAATGGGGTCGTCGACGATGCGCGCCCCCTTGGGGATCTCGAGGGTCTTGTGGGAGCGGGCGCCGGAGTTGTCGATCTCCACCTCGATCGCCTTCGCGCCGAAGGTGGCGTCCACGATCTGTGCCCGTCCGCCGCTCGACGTGGTGAACTTCATCGCCAGGGGCGAGCCGTCCGCCGCGAGCCACGAGGTGGATTCCATCCGAAGGCTCATGGCTTGGCCGAGGAGGCCGGCGTTGAAAAGGGTCCTCGAATCGGAGCGGGTGACCTCGCGGCCGTCGCGCTTCTCGGCACGGGACGCGTACGAGGCGTAACCCACCTTGACGCCCTGAAGGTACAGCCCGAGCCAGACGTCCTGGGCGGACGCCAGACACGCGACCAGAAACACGGCCATGGCTAGGACTTTTTTCATGGGCTGACTCATGCCTACGGATCAGGGCTGCGCAAGGTTTCCGTTCTCTCTTCCAAACGTGCAAAACAGGTCGCAGGTCCGCCCCTTTGGAGAATCTTCTCTTTAGAGAAACCTGCCGATACGTTGACAGGGAGCTGTCAGTTTGGTAGCATCGCCGTCCGTAGACCCATGGAACCTTTCGGCGGCGGCGTCGATCTCAGGTTGTCGGGTACCGCCTATGTCCAAGAAACTTGTCATCGTCGAATCGCCGGCCAAGGCCAAAACCATCGCCGGCTACCTGGGCTCCGACTACGAGGTCGAGGCCAGCATCGGCCATATCCGAGACCTGCCGCTGAACGGCAAGAGTCTTCCCGAGGCGATTCGAAAGGAGTGGTGGGCGGATTACGCGGTCAACGTGGACGAGGGTTTCGAGCCTATCTACGAGGTTCCCGCCGAGAAGAAGGCGCAGGTTCAGAAGCTGCGGGCGGCGATGAAAGGGAAAGACACGCTCGTGCTCGCCACGGACGAAGACCGCGAGGGCGAGAGCATCTCCTGGCACCTCCTGCAGGTTCTGAAACCGGCCAAGGGCGTGGACGTCAAGCGGATCGCCTTCCACGAGATCACGAAGGAGGCCATCCACGCGGCGCTGCGCAATCCGCGCGATCTGGACGACGGGCTCGTGGAGGCGCAGGAGGCGCGGCGGATCCTGGACCGGCTCTACGGCTATGCGCTGTCGCCCGTGCTCTGGACCAAGATCGGCGGCGCCTTGAGTGCGGGGCGCGTGCAAAGCCCCGCGGTGAAACTGATCGTCGAGCGCGAACTCCAGCGGCGCGACTTTCGCCGGGCCGGCTACTGGGACCTCAAGGCGACGCTCAAGGCGGAGGACGGCACCTTCGAGGCGGAGCTGCGCACCCTGGACGGGCAGCGGGTCGCCAACGGGAAGGACTTCGACCCCCACACCGGGGCGCTCAAGGACGATCGGGCGCTGCTCTTGTCCGAGGCCGATGCCGCCGCCCTGGCGGACGGGGCGCGAACGGCTCGCCCCTGGACCGTTTCCAAGCTCGAGACCGAGGAGGGCCGCGAGAAGCCGCCGCCCCCCTTCATGACCACCACCCTCCAGCAGGAGGCGAACCGAAAGCTGCGATTCTCCGCGGACCGCACGATGCGCGTCGCCCAAACCCTGTACGAAGGCGTCGAGATGGGCGGCGAGCGCGTGGGTCTGATCACCTACATGCGCACCGACAGCTTGACCCTGTCCCAGACGGCCCTCGACCAGACCAGAGCGGCGATCGAGAAGCTCTACGGGGCGAACTACCTGCCGGACAAGCCCGTCCGCTACGCGTCGAAGGTCCGCAACGCCCAGGAGGCGCACGAGGCCATCCGTCCCACCGATGCCCTCCGACGTCCCGAAGACGTCTCCCGCCACCTCAACGAGGATCAGCGGAAGCTGTACGAGCTGATCTGGAAGCGCACGGTCGCGTGCCAGATGGCCCAGGCGCGGGTTCTGCGCACCTCGGTCGAAGTGAAGGTGGACGCGGGCGGCAAGGACCTGCGGTTCGCCGCGCGGGGCCGCCAGATCCTCTTCGACGGTTTTCTTCGCGCCTACGTCGAGGGTTCGGACGATCCCGAGGCGGAGCTCGAGGGCACCGAACGGCGGTTGCCGGCGCTGGCCCAAGGCATGGAGTTGGAGCCCGTCGACGTCGGCGCCGCGGGGCACGAGACGCGACCGCCGTCCCGCTACACGGACGCCTCGCTGATCAAAAAGCTCGAGGAGCTGGGGATCGGCCGGCCGAGCACCTACGCGTCGATCATCAGCGTGATCGTGGATCGCGGCTACGTGCGCAAGTCCGGTCGGGAGCTGATCCCCTCGTTCAAGGCGTTCCTCACCGTCCACCTCCTCGACGAGAATTTTGGCGAGTTCATGGAGCTGGGATTCACGGCTCAGATGGACGAGTCGCTCGACGAGATCGCGGGGGGCCGTCTGGATTCGAAGAAGTACCTCGGCGAGTTCTTCTTCGGCACCGACGCGCATCCGGGGCTTAAGCCCGCCGTGGACGAACGCAAGCGCGCGATTCCATTCCCCGTATACGAGATCGGTCGGCACCCCGAGCTGGACGTCCCGATCGTCGTTCGGATCGGGAAGGATGGCGGGGCGTTTCTCCAAGTGGAAACCGAATCGGGGAAGAAGTACGCCAACGTGCCCGAGGACCTCGCGCCCGCGGATCTCACCGTCGACAAGGCGCTCGAACTGTTCGAGCAGAAGGCCGGGGCGCCGATCGAAATGGGTACGCACCCCGACACCGGCAAGAAACTCTTCTTGAAGCAGGGAAGGGACGGGTTCTACATCGAGGTCGAGCGCGACCCGGTCCCCGCCGCTCCAGCGGAAGGGGCGCCCAAGAAGGGACGCAAGAAGACCGACGAAAAGGCGAAACCGGTGTGGATCTCGGTGCCGCGCGGCATCGATCCGCGCGAACTGCCCCGCGAGGAGCTGGACGCCCTGTGCCGTCTTCCGCGCAAGATCGGGGACCACCCCGAAACGGGCGAGCCCGTGATCTTCCGCCTGGGCAAGTTCGGTCCGTACGTCCAGTGCGGCGCCGAGATCCGGAACGTGGAGGATTGGCGCAAGGGGCTGACGATGTCCCTGAACGAGGCTCTCGAGGTGCTCGCGCAACCCAAGTTCGCCAAACGGGGCGCCCCCGCGGCCCTGAAGGAGTTTGGCGCGCTCGAGGGCGCGTCAGGGCCTGTGAAGGTGCTCAGCGGCCGTTTCGGCCCTTACGTGACGGACGGGACGATCAACGCGACCTTGCCCAAGACGATGGACCCTGAGAGCGTGACCGCGGAAGCCGCGCTCGAACTGTTGCAGAAGAAGGCCGCCGCAGGCCCCTCCACCAAGCGGTTTGGCCGGAAGAAGGCCGGCCGGAAGCCTGCGAAGAAGAAGTAATGATTCGTTTGTCGTCTATCGTCTATCGTTCATCGGGTTCCGGACGACAAACGATCAACGACAAACGACCAACGCCTCAGAGATCCGTCCGGAACTCCTGAATGAGCTTGGTGGCGAGCGCGGCGTCGTTCCAGCCGAGCACCTCCACGGATTTCTCCTCGAGGGTTTTGTACACCTCGAAGAAGTGGATGATCTCTTTGCGCGTGTGCTCCTGGAGGTCGTTGATCGATTTCCGGAACGAGTAGCGCGGGTCCTTCGTGGCGACGCAGAGGATCTTCTCGTCCGAGCCCTTCTCGTCGCGCATCTCGAGCACGCCGATGGCTTTGACTTCGACCACGCAACCCGGGAACGTGGGGTGCGACACGAGGACGAGGGCGTCCAACGGGTCGCCGTCGCCATAGAGCGTCTGGGGGATATAGCCGTAATCGAAGGGGTAGAAGAGCGGGGAGTAGAGCACGCGATCGAGCTTGATCACCCCGGTCTTCTGATCGACCTCGTACTTGTTGGTGCTCCCCTTGGGGATTTCGATCACCGTGTTGAAGACAAGGGGGGCGTTCTCGCCGATCGGGACTTCCAAGAGTGACATCCGCACCAAGGATACCGGGCATGAAGAAGCCCCGGTTGCCATACGGCCACCGGGGCTTGCCGAAATCCGCTCGCCCTACTTCTTGGCGATGTACTTCTGAGGATCGGCCTTGAAGTCCTCGGGGCAGCCGTCGCAGCAGAAGTAGTAACGCTTCCCGTCCACGTCCTGGTAGCCGACGGCCTTGGTCTTGTCCTTGATCACGGTGCCCATGACGGGGCACACGATCTCGCCCTTGTCGTTGGTGTAGTCCACCACGCTGGCGTTCTGCATGCCATCGTCCGGCTTCGCAACGGGTGCGTCCACGGCGGGGGCGTTCATGGCGCCGGTTTCCGTCTTCGTGGTCGCCGGAGCCGCGGGCTCGGGCTCGGCGCTCTTTTCACCGCACCCGACCAGGGTGAATCCGACGATTCCAGCGGCCAGCGCCGCCATCCAAATCGAATGTCTCATAGTGTTCTCCTGTTGTGGGCTGGGGCCCAGTTGTCGTACGTCCCCCGTGCTCAATCCGCTCACTCTTGTTTGTTTTGACGGTGGGGGAATGATGGGTGTCAGGGTCCGAGCGAACCGTTCACACCATTTTGCCACGGAGTCCCCAGAGTTGGGCGCCCGTGGTGTGCACCCGCACGAGTTGGCCCCGCTCGGCCGTGCCGGGAAAGTGCACCATCTTGAACTCTCGCGAGTATCCCTGAAGCACTTCTGGGTTCTTGGGAGAAGGGCCCTCGACGAGGACCTCGACGTCCCGCCCCACCCACGACTCGTTGATCTCGCACGAGATCGCGTTCTGCACGTCGATGAGCTTCTGCAGGCGGGCCTTCTTCAAGGGCGCGGGCACCTGCTCCATCGTCGCGGCGGGGGTTCCCGGCCGGGGCGAGTACGCGAACATGAACGCCCCGTCGAACCGGACCCTACGCACGACGTCGAGCGTGGCCTCGAACTCCTCGTCGGTTTCGCCCGGGAAGCCGACGATGATGTCGGTGGTGATCCCGATCGACGGCACCGCGGACCGCATGGCGGCGACGATTTCGAGGTAGCTCTCGACCGAATAGAGCCTCCGCATCCGTTTGAGCATCGCGTCGTGCCCCGATTGCAGCGGCAGGTGGCAGTGCTCCATGACCTGGGGGCAATCCCGGATCGTCTCGATGAGGTCGGACGTGAAGTCGCGCGGATAGGGGCTCGTGTAGCGGATGCGTTCGAGGCCGGGGACGCCCGAGAGCAGCCGCAGGAGTTTGCTGAAGGGCACGTTGCCTTCGGCGAGGTTCTTCCCGTAGCTGTTCACGGTCTGGCCGAGCAGGGTGACTTCGCGGGTCCCGCGCGCCGCGAGCTCCCGCACCTCGGCGACGATCTCCTCGGTGGGCCGGCTGCGTTCGCGCCCTCGCGTCGTGGGCACGATGCAGAACGTGCAGAACTTGTCGCACCCGTACTGGATGGGCACAAACGCCTTCAGCTTCGCATCGCGCCCGACCGCCCGCCGCGGAAGATCCGTCACGACGGCCCCTTTGCGCGCCGGCAGGTCGAGGCGCTTGGCGAACCGCCGTGTTTGGGCGGCCTCTTCGACGAGTCCGGGGATCTGGTTGATCTGCCCCGTGCCGACCACGAAGTCCACGAAGGGGTTCCGCCGGCGAATCTCGTCGGCGCGAAGCTGTGCCATGCACCCGCAAACCCCGACGATGATCTCGGGCCGCTCGCGCTTGAGTTCCGCCAGCTCGCCGAGCAGGGAGAACGCCTTGTCCTCGGGCTTGCGGCGCACGCTGCACGTGTTGAGCAGGATGACGTGGGCCTTGGCGATCGTCGAAGCGGGGGTGAAGCCGATCTCCCGAAGGTAGAGCCCGATCTGCTCGCTGTCCTCCTCGTTCATCTGGCAGCCCCACGTCTGCACGAAGAACGTGCCGCGGGACTTGCCGCCTCGCGGCGCAAGGGTCTGGGGGCGAAGGAGGGTCTGGGACATCGGCGTGAAGGGAATCAGGATACCGCCGGGCGATTCGGGAACGACCCGGTCCCCGGGTTCGTTGCACCTGTCCGAGCCGTTCGTTCGGACCTTGGAGACCCCTCCGGCAGGCGAGGGACGCCCGGCTATAATCAAGCCCGTGACTCTTACCCAGTGGAATCGCATCACGCTCGTCCTGGCATTTGCAGGCCTGTTCGTCGCAGGTGTGCTGAGCCTGTCGCACGTGCTGAACATCGTTCCGCCGTGCGGCGCCTCGGGCGGTTGCGAAACCGTCGCGAACCATCCCAGCTCCAAGTGGTTCGGGGTTCCCGTGGCCTACTTCGGGTTTCTCGCGTACCTCGTACTGGGCGCGCTGGGGGCCGCGCGCTCGTACCAGGGGGTCGGGCGGTCCCGCAGACTCATCGCCGTCGGTTACGCGCTCTCCGCGGTGGGCACCGTCGTGAGTCTGGTGCTCACGTTCTACGCGATCAGCGTGATCCGGGCCACGTGCCTCTGGTGCCTTGCGTCGGCGGGGATCATGGTGCTGAACATGGCCGCGTACGCGATCCTGGCCCAGCGTGCGGCGGACGTCAAGCCCGACGAGGCCGGCCCCGACGCGAACGACGCGGGTACGACGTTTGACTTCAAGCTGCTGGTCGGGCTCGGGCTCGCGCTCCTCGTTTCGCTTGGCATGATGAGCGCGAGCATGGACTCGCGTTCCAAACTGGCCGCGTTCGACAAGAAGGGGATGGCGTCTCTGACAGCCGCCGACTTCGCCCCCGAAGGGGTGCACGCCCTGGGGCCCGTGGACGCGCCGATCACCATCGTCGAGTTCGGCGATCTGATGTGCCACGCGTGCCGGTCGTCGTTCCCCGAGGTCCGGGCGTTCCAGCAGGAGCATCCGACCAAGGTCCGCTGGATCTACCGGCACTACCCGCTGTACCAAAACCCCTCGCACCAGCTCAGCCTCCCCGCGGCGTTCATCGCCGAGTACGCGTCCGAAACGGGCAAGTTCTGGCAGGCGCTCGAGATGATCTACGGCGGCGAGTCGGAGCCGCAGACCGTCGAGGAGCTCTTCGCGATGGCCCAAGCGCTGAATTTGAACGTCGAGGACCTCAAGAAGCGCATGGACGATTCGAACGATCCCATCTACGCGCGCATCCAGGCCGACCTGAAGATCGCGAACGACGCGGGCTTCATGGAGACGCCGACGTTCGCGTTGATTCAGCCCGGAAAGGAGATCGCCGTCGCCAACGCGCGCTCCCTCTCGGTCTTTCTGGCCGAGGACGACGTCCAGAAAGTGCTCAAGGGCGATGGCGGCTAGGCGTCGGCAGATCCTCGTCGCCATGTCGGGCGGGGTGGACTCCAGCGTGGCCGCGGCGTTGCTCGCGCGCCGAGGCCACGACGTGGTCGGGGTCACGATGCAGATTTGGCAGGAGAGCCAGACGGACCCTCGCCATGCGGGGTGCTGCTCGCTGGGCGCGGTGGAGGACGCGCGCCGCGTGGCGCGGCACATCGGAATCCCCCACTACGTGGTGAACTTCCGCGAGGAGTTCCGGGACTCGGTGATCCGCCACTTTGGAGACGAGTACGCCCGGGGCCGCACGCCGAATCCGTGCGTGGAGTGCAACCGGACCGTGAAGTTCGAGATGCTCCTCGAGAAGATGCGCGAATTCGGTTGCGAGCAACTGGCGACGGGCCACTACGCCCGAACGCGATTCGACCGGGCAAGCGGCCGCTGGCGCTTGATGCGCGCGCGAGGCGAGGGCAAGGATCAGAGCTACGTGCTCTACATGCTCGACCAAGCCCAGTTGGGAGTGGCTGCCTTTCCGCTCGGCGAGCTGCGCAACAAGGACGAGACTCGGGCGATGGCGAGGGAGTGGGGCCTGGGCGTCGCGGACAAGCCCGACTCGCAGGAGATCTGCTTCGTGAGCGAGGCGGGCGGCTACGTGGAGTTTCTCAAGCGCACCCGCCCGGAAGTTCTGGAGGCGGGCGAGATGGTGGACGACCGCGGCCGGGTCGTGGGCGAGCACGCCGGCGTGGCCGCGTTCACGGTCGGCCAGCGCCGCGGCGTTTCGATGGCGGCGCCGGACGGGCGCGCCCTCTACGTGCTGCGCCTCGAACCCGCGAACAACCGGGTGGTGGTCGGCCCGGAGGAGGCGCTGCTGAGCCGGGAGGTTTTCCTCGAGGACGTGGTGTGGGGAGCGGCTCCTTCCGATGTCGGGCGGCTCCGCGTCCAAGCAAAGATACGGTACAATATGGACCCTCGTCCGGCAACTCTGATCGGAGGCTCGACGCCACGAATCGAGTTCGACGAGCCGGTGAAGGCCGTGACCCCAGGGCAGATCGCGGTGGCCTACCGAGGCCAGACGGTTGCTGCAGGGGGAATCATCCGGTCCGAGCCGGCGCAGGCCTAGGCGCGCGGCTTCGGGCGTACAATGGACGATAAGGAAGAACGGAGGTTGACAATGAACGATTCCGACGAGAAGAACGCTTTGATCTACATGCTGGCAGGGGTCGGTTTGGGCGCCATCATCGGCGCAGCCGCTGGACTTCTGTTCGCGCCGAAAGCGGGTCCCGAGACGCGCGAAGAACTCGCGAGCAAGCTGAAGGAGCTGAAGGCGAAGACCGAAGATTGGATCGCCGAGCAGCGGGCCAAGAAGCACGCCGGCGAGCCGGCCGAGGAAGTGGGCGCCTAACAGCCCGCCACAGCCATGCTCGGCTGGAGGATTTCGCTGTGGGCGGCCCTTGTTGTGGCCGCCCTCGCGTTTCTGTACCTGGTACGGAGCATCCTCGCGCCGTTCCTGGTCGCGCTTGTGATCGCGGTGCTCCTCGAGCCCACGGTCACGAAGCTCCGACTTCGGGGATACACGCGCACCCGGGCGATCCTGCTCGTCTTCGGCGCGTTTCTGCTCGTGCTGGTCGCTGCGGGCATCTGGCTTGCGCCCGTCGCGAGCAGGCAGGTCGCGGCGTTCAGTACGCGGGTGGAGGGTTACAGCGCGCAACTCACCGCGGAAAACCCGAACGACAACTTCTTTGTGCGCTGGAACCCCGTCGTGCAGGTCGAAGGCTCCACGAACCGCTCCTTTGTCGACCGCTTCCTGGCCGACAACGCGGCGACGTTCGAGCGTTTGGGCCTTCCTTCGGACCGCCGCGAGATCGTGCGCCAGTACATCGAGCCCCAGCAGGCGCAACTGGCCGCCACGCTCCAGGGCTTTTTCAGCGGATTCGTGGGCATCGTGAGCGCCGTCAGCTCCCAGGTGCTCCTGATGCTGTTCACGCCGCTGTTCGCGTTCCTGATCCTCGTGGACTTGGACCGCCTGAAACAACGCTCCGCGGGCTGGATTCCGCCGACCATCCGGGCCGACACCCTTCAGATGCTTGGCGATATCGGCCACGTGTTCGTGAAGTATCTGCGCGGAGTCACCATCGTGGTGATCTGGTACGTGGCGATCGCGGCCGCGCTCCTCACGGGGCTCGGCGCCCCCTATTCGCTCCTGCTCGCGATGCTCTTCGCCTTGCTCTATCTGATCCCCTACGTCGGGCCGGTGATGAATGCGGGCTTGCTCCTCGTGATCACGGGTCTGAGCGGCCGGACGGGCAACATGCTCTTTGAAATGGGCAACCCTTGGGGGTTTGCCCTGGCGATTACCGGCATCTACTTCGTGGTGATGCTGGCCTTCGATCCCCTCGTCTACACACGCGTGGTGGGCGATTCCGTCGGCCTGCGGCCGATCGTGAGCTTCTTCGTCGTCTTTGCCGGGGCGGCCCTGTTCGGCGCGCTCGGCATGTTGATCGCCTTTCCGGTCGCCGGGTCGATCAAGGTGATCCTCGACCGGCTGATCCGCGTCACGTCCGATGGCGAAGGCACCCTCGATCTCCCGGCCCGGCCCAGGCGGCATCGGCCCGCGATCGAGGCGTAGGCTGGTTTGCGGTTTGTGGTTTGGGGTTTGTGGTTTGCGGTTGTCTTGCCTTAGCGCTCTTTGCGTGAACGCTCTCCTTCCATCCGCTGCGCCAACTCGCCCGCACCGACGAGGAGAGTCCTGGGACCCGACTTGGGGTGCACGGTGAGCTCGACCTCCTCGATGTCGAATCCGACCGGGTCCCGTTCGCCGGACAGCACCAGCCAGAGGTAGCCGTCCCGCTCGAACGCGTCCTGCACCGCGTCGCGCGGGGTGCGCCATTTGTGCAGGAAATGCTGGAAAACGATCTCCTGATCGGTCACGGTGAGCTTTCCCTCCGGCCCTGCCGGCACGCCGGAATCTCGGGAGATCCTCGCGGCGCGTCCGCGCCAGAGGAGGTCCGTTTCGGAGGAGTCGAAGGGCAGGGTGCCTTGAACGAACGCTCGCACCAGCAGGGAGTCGAAACGCTCTTCGAAGGCCGGTTCCTCGAGGACGGTCGGCAGTTCGCGTGCGAGCCGGTTCCAATCCTCGAGCGAGAAGGGCTCGCCCGTGTGGCGCGCGAGGATGGGCGAGGTGGTCCTCACAAGGCGCAGGTACGAACCGTCGGTGTCGAACTCGGTGCCGCATCGCTGGCACGTCGGTCCCGGGGACGCGCTCTCCTTTCCAGCGGCGGCCCATGCGAGATGCCGGAGGTCGAAGCGCCGCCCCAAGTGTCGTTCGGCAAACCCGAACGGATCGAGTTCGGCCCCGAGCAACGTGCAGGTTTCGCCTTCGACGTGGTACTCGGCGCCGCAGTGCTCGCACTCCGCGTTGCCTCCGTCGGGAGCGGATCCGATGGCGACGCGCGCCCACTCGTCGGGGCTCAAAGCGCCCCAGGGGCTCCCCTCCGGCACGATCTGGGTTCGGAGCCCGTCCGGATCCTCGTCGAACTGGGCGCCACACGCGTCGCACACCGCGACCACCTGCGAGCGTGGCGAGGCGGCCATCCACTCCGCCCAGGTGTGGATCACGCCCTGGTGCTCGATCCCGCCGCGGACACGGGCAAAGGCCGCGCCGCACGCCAGGCAAGTCCAGGGGCCCCGCCGCCCTCCCTCCAAAGCACCCGTCGGGCAAAGAGGGCAACCGACGGGAGGTTCGGCGTGATCGAAGCGTCTGAGAATACCGCTGGAGCAGCACGGGCACCGGTTGGGCGCCAGATCGCGCGGGCGAATCCTCGCGTCGCGGCACACGGGGCACGTCCAGGCGCGTGCCTGCCGCGGATAGTCCAGCGCCGCGCCGCAAACCGGACACCCGTTGCGTTCGATGCGCAGCGACCGCAACGCCTCCAAGACCGCATCCGCCCGCCCGATCTGGTCGGCAAGGGTCGCGGGTGCCTCCTCGAGCAGCGTGACGAGCGCCCGCACGCTCTCGGGGCGTTCGTCGTAGCGGAGCCGAAGTCCGGCCATGAGGGCGTTCGACACCGCGGGGTCGAGTCCGGGGCGCCATTCGGCCGGCGGGACAAGCCTCGCTCCGGCCACGCGATCGGTCGCGGCGAGGGGGGGCTCGCCGCACAACATGTGGTACGCCGTCGCGCAAAGGCCGTACAAATCGGTCGCGGGTCCCCGTCGGCCGTGCTCGGAGAGCTGTTCGAGCGGGGCGTACCCGGGAGTGAACATCACCGTGTGCCGCTCCGTGTGGTCCGCATGCCACTGGCGCGCCGCGCCGAAGTCGATGAGGTAGCAGCGGCCCGCGTCGTCCAGCAGCACGTTGGAGGGCTTGACGTCCCGATGAAGGTACCCCTGCAGGTGGATGGCCTCAAGCGTCTCGAGGAGCTGGTAGAGGACGTCGAGCGAGGTGTCGAGATCGAGGGAGCCCTCGCGGTCGAGAAGCTCGGCGAGCGTACGGGCGTTCGCGGCCTCGTCCGTCGCGAAGTAGGCGGTGCCGTTGGCCTCGAAGCTCGCGCGCACCGGCAAGAGTCCGGGCGCACGGATCGCCCGCAGCAGCTCGGCCTCCTCGAGGAACCGCGAGATCAGTTTGCCGGACCGATCGCCGAGCAGATCCAGGCGCAGGGTTCCGTCGTCATCGCGCACCACGCCGTGGGGCGCCAGCTCCTTGACCACGCATCGATCCCCGCGCTCGCGGTCGCGGCATCGGTACGCGATCGCGAAACCGCCGCGACCCAAGGTCGCCGCGATCTCGAATCGACCTGCCAGCACGGATCCGTTCGCCAGTGACACGCAAAGGAACGGTACCCGCGCCCCCGCGCCCTTGCGTGAAACCCCTCCCCTTCGCGCCCCTTGCGTTCTTTGCGTGAAACACCCCCCCCTTGCGCCCCTTGCGTTCTTTGCGTGAAATCTCTATCCGCACCTCCGCTTCCCTGCGTGCGTGAAACACCCCCCGCGGCCTCCCCGTCCATAATTCAGCCATGCTCGCCCTCCTCTGCGCCTGCGCGCTCGGACCGGTTCAGTACCGGTTTACACCCGCGACCCAGCACGTCTACGACGTTCAGGTCGTGTTCGACGGGTTCATCCCGCTGCTGGGCGGGCAGGAGGGTCTCGTGGACCTCACCATGAGCGTTGCGGTCGACGGGTTGGCTCCCGACTCGGAAGGCCGCCCGAGAGCCGCCAGCGAGATCAAGGCGTTCAAGCTCGTGTACAACGGAGCAGCCCTTCCCCTGACCGTCGACAACGTGACGCCGTTCTTTCCCAAGACGACCGTGAGCATGACGCCGGGCGGCAAGGTGGTCGTCACCGACGCGCCGGACGTACAGCTCCCCGTGCGGCTCCCCGGACTGCACGTGAAGCGCTTCCCGGACATCACCTATCTCACCGTGGAGTTTCCCGACTCCGAGCCCGAGGTGGGCGTCTCGTGGACCTACACCAAGGCGTTCGGCGACAGCAACGTCGAGACGACGATCACGCCCCGGAAGATCGACGAGAGCGTGGTCGAAATGGACGTGGCGGTGGACCAAACCTACACGGTGCTCGAAGACGAAGGCACGAACGTCGTGGAGAGCGAGAAGGACGCCGTGGCGAGCGTCACCACCCACGTGGCGGGGAAGGGCCGGGCCGTTTTCGATCGCACTTTGGGGGCCATGCGCTCGTTCGAGGTCGTTGCGACCGCGACCAGCGAGGTGCGCGACCTCAAGTCGGGCGTCAAGACCGAACGCGCGCTGAAGACCACGTTGAAGTCGGTGTTGAAAACAAATCCCTAAGGAGCCCGCGACCGATTGCGCTTGGGCCGGGCCGTCCTTCAAACTGGGGGCTCATGTCCCACCAGACCGTTCTCGTCGTCGACTTCGGAGGCCAGTACACCCAGTTGATCGTGCGGCGGGTCCGGGAACTGGGCGTCTACAGCGAGATGATTCCCTGGACGGAGGCCGAGCGCCGGATTCGCGAGGAGGACCCCTCCGCCGTGATCCTCAGCGGAGGGCCCCGATCGGTGCTGACCGAAGGGGCGCCGACGATGGATTTCGCGGCCTTGGAGGGGAAGCCGACGCTGGGCATCTGTTACGGGCTGCAGCTGATGGCGCACAAACTCGGTGGCACCGTCGAGAAGTCTCCGGCGCGCGAGTACGGCAAGCGCAAGCTCACCAAGGCGGCCAAGCAGTCCATCGTCGGCGGCCTGACAAGCGATACGGTGTGGATGAGCCACGGCGACCAGGTCACGGCCATGCCCATGGGCTACGAGGTGATCGCGTCCACCGAATCGTGCCCGGTTGCCGGGTTCGCCAATCCCGAAGCGATGCGGTACGGCGTCCAGTTCCACCCCGAGGTCTCTCACACGCCGGGCGGGAAGAGCGTGCTGGAGAGGTTCTTGTTCGACGCGGCCAAGCTCAAGGGAGACTGGACCAGCGAGAACTTCATCGAAGAGGAGAAGGCGCGCATCCAAGCGCTTGTGGGAGAGCGCAAGGTGTTGTGCGCGGTCAGCGGCGGCGTGGACAGCATGGTGATGGCGGCGCTGCTCAACCGCGCGATCGGCGAGCGCGCGATCTGCGTCTTCGTGGACCACGGACTCTTGCGGAAGAACGAGGCCGAACAGGTCAAAGAGGCGTTTGCGAAGCATCTCGTGGGCGACTTGAAGGTGTTCGACGAGAAGGAGGCGTTCTTTGCGGCGCTTGCCGGCGTCACCGATCCAGAGCGGAAGCGCAAGGTGATCGGCAACATGTTCATCGAGGTGTTTGAGCGCCACGCGAACGAGCTGATGGAGTGCGATTTCCTGGCGCAAGGCACGCTCTACCCCGACGTGATCGAGAGCGGGTCGGCCACCGCGGCAAAGATCAAGACCCATCACAACGTCGGCGGTCTTCCGGAGAAGATGAACTTGAAGCTCATCGAGCCGCTTCGCTGGCTGTTCAAGGACGAGGTTCGGCGAGTGGGGGTCGCGCTGGGTTTGGACAAGGACATCGTCTATCGCGAGCCCTTCCCCGGACCGGGGCTGGCGGTGCGCATCCTGGGCGAGGTCACGCCCGAGCGGGTGCGCATCGTGCAGGAAGCGGACTGGATCTTTCGCGAGGAGTTGCGCGCGGAGGGCCTCCAGCACGGGATTTGGCAATCCTACGCCGCGCTGCTCGATGTACGCAGCGTGGGGGTCATGGGCGACGAGCGGACGTACGAACACCCCATCGTCTTGCGCGCCGTGGAGAGCGAGGACGCCATGACCGCCAGGGCCGCGAACATCCCCTTCGACGTCCTCGAGCACATCGCCACGAGGATCGTCAACGAGGTCGACGGAGTGAACCGCGTTTTCTACGACCTGACGAGCAAGCCTCCGGCCACGATCGAGCTGGAATGAACGGGAGTCGGGGGACGGGAATCGGGAGACGGGAATCGGGAGACGGGAGTCGGGAGACGGGAATCGGGAGTCGGGAGTCGGGAAGCGGGGTGCAGGGGTAGAATTCTTGCTCCCATGAACCGGATGTCCGAGCCCTTGGCGACCGGCGAGACGCTGACGGTGTTGCTCTCCGCGGAGCAGATCCAGGCGAGGATCGGCGAGTTGGCCGACACCATCCGGGGCGACTACGGCGATGAGCCCCTCTTGCTCGTGGGCGTGCTGAAGGGTTCGTACATGTTTCTTTCGGATTTGGCCAAGGAGCTTCCCGGCGAAGTGACCGTCGACTTCGTCCAGACAAGCAGCTACGGCGAGGGGAAGTCCTCCAGCGGCATCGTGCAGATCCGCAAGGACCTCGACATCAACATCGAGGGCCGCCACGTGCTGTTGGTGGAAGACATCGTCGACACCGGGGCGACGCTGGCGCACCTGCGAGAGCTGCTCTCCACGCGCCGGCCCAAGTCGCTCAAGGTGGTGGCGTTGCTCTCCAAGCCCGAGGCGCGTCGAACCCCCACGGCGGTGGAATACGTCGGATTTGAGATCCCGAACCAATTCGTGGTAGGATATGGCTTGGACTACGCAGAGAGGTTCCGTAACCTTCCGTACGTCGCTATCTTCCAGGGAGAGTAGGGTTCATCGCTCGGCGTGCCTGAGTTTCAATCCTCTTCCTTTCCACGCACCCTTTTGTTTGGAGCTTTATGACTCACCAGTTTCGACCGCGCAAGTCCGGCGAAGGCGGCGGCCGTCGCCGTGGACGCCATCGCGAGGGGGGCCTCCCCCGCACCGACAATCCTTCCGATCTCGAGAACCTTCCCGAAATCGACTTCAACCATTTCGACCGCATGACCCCGGCCGAGCTTCTCAAGGCCGTGAAGTCCGCCAAGCTCGATCCGGATCTGGATCGGCACGACCTGATCGTCCGGCTTCTCGAACATGCGAACAAGGGCACGGACGCGCTCTATGCCCGCGGGGTGCTCGAGCTCCTCAACGACGGTTGGGGATTCCTCCGGCGCGACAACTACGTGCCGTCCGCCAACGACGTCTATGTGTCCCAGTCCCAGGTCAAGCGCTTCCATCTGCGCGCTGGAGACGCGGTCTTCGGCCTCGTGCGGGCTCCCAAAGAGGGTGAGAAATACCCCGGCATGCTGCGTGTGGAGAGCGTCAACGGATTCGGCACGCAGGCGCCGGAGATGCAGCACCGCAAGAACTTCGACGAGCTGACCCCCCTTCACCCCGACGAGCGGCTCCGCATGGAGACGGGTTCCGAGAACATCGTCGCGCGCATCATCGACCTCATTTCGCCGATCGGAAAGGGCCAGCGCGGCCTGATCGTCTCGCCCCCCAAAGCTGGAAAGACGACCATTCTCAAAACGATTGCGAACTCGATCACGGCGAACCATCCCGACGTCTCGCTCATGGTTCTGCTCGTGGACGAGCGCCCCGAAGAGGTGACCGATTTCAAGCGGTCCGTGCGCGGCCAGGTCATCAGCTCCACGTTCGACGAACCGCCCGAGAACCACATGCGGGTCGCCGAGTTGTGTCTCGAACAGGCCAAACGCCGAGTCGAGTGCGGCATGGACGTGGTGATCCTCCTGGACTCGCTCACCCGCCTGTCGCGTGCGAGCAACCTGACGATCAATCCATCCGGCCGAACGCTTTCGGGCGGCCTCGACCCGTCGGCCCTCTACCGGCCGCGACGCTTCTTCGGCTCCGCGCGGAACATCGAGGAGGGTGGGTCGCTCACCGTGATCGCCTCGGCCCTCGTCGATACGGGCAGCCGCATGGACGACGGCATCTTCGAGGAGTTCAAAGGCACCGGCAACATGGAGTTGGTGCTCGATCGCGATCTCGCCGAGCGTCGGATCTGGCCCGCCATCGATGTGAAGCGCAGCTCCACGCGCCACGAGGAGAAGCTGTTCGCGTCCGAAGAGCTGGAGGCCGTAGTGCAGCTGCACCGCATGGTGGCCAACCAGCAGAACTCGGTGGATGCGACCGATCAGCTGATCAAGCTGCTCAAGCGCACCCCGACGAACTCGAGCTTCCTCGAAAGCGTGGTCGCCAAAACGCGCGCCACGGTGTGAGGACCCGCGGCTCCCAGCCCGCGACCGTAGGCTGGGCGCCCCCTTGACGCGCAGACGCGGGATGGTGCGGTATCGTGCATCCATGCCGGAGGACAAGGAAGGGCCGGACGGACCCGACGATTTGGACCAGCCGCCTGCGTTCTTTCCGCAGAGCCCGGGTCCCGAGCGTGAACGCGAAGATCTCGGCGAACTCGTCGAGGTGCAGATCGAGGGTGTCTTCGCCGCCGAAAGCAGCGGCTCCATCTCCCGCTTCGTGCTTCTTTCGGACGGCGAGCGTCGTCTTCCCATCCTGATCGGGCCCTTCGAGGCCCAGGCGATCAGCATGCCCCTGGAGAAGGCGCGCCCCGACCGGCCGCTGACCCACGATCTTCTGCGCAACGTGATGGACCGGCTCGACGGGCATCTCGACCGCGTGGTGATCGACGACCTCTGGAACACGATCTACTACGCGAAGCTGTACGTGCGGCGCGGAACCGAGGAGTACGAGATCGATGCGCGCCCGTCCGACGCCGTGGCCCTGGCGATCCGGTTCGATGCGCCGGTCTTCGTCGCGGACGGGATCCTCGAGCAGGCGATGGAAGGGTAGCCGTCAGGCAGAGCGAGGTTCCGATGCCATCCCCAGCCGAGCGAGCCCGGGAACTGCGCGAGCAGATCGAGAGGCACAACTACCTGTACTACGTCCTCGATGCTCCTGAAATCGGCGACACGGAGTACGACCGACTCTTCCGCGAACTGGTCGCGATTGAAGAGGCGCACCCCGAACTCAAGACTGCCGACAGCCCCACGTCGCGGGTCGGAGTCGCCCCGGTCACCGAGTTCGCCCAACACCGCCACCTCGCGCCCATGCTCTCCCTGGACAACGCGTTCGGCCACGAAGAGCTGCGGGCCTACGACGAGCGCGTGAAGCGCGGCTTGGGCACGTCCGACCCCGTGGAGTACTTCGTCGAGCTCAAGTTCGACGGTCTCTCCCTGTCGCTGACCTACGAAGACGGGCTCCTGACGCGCGCCACCACGCGCGGCGACGGGACCACCGGGGAAGTGGTGACCGAGAACGCGCGCACCGTTCGCGGCATTCCCCTTCGCCTGCGTCGGCCCGTGCCGGGAACGATCGAGGTTCGGGGCGAGGTGCTGATGCTCAAGGACGTGTTCCGGGAGCTCAACGAACATCGTGCCGCGCAAGGAGAGGCGCTCTACGTCAATCCGAGGAATGCCGCCGCCGGCAGCCTGCGCCAACTGGACAGCCGCATCACGGCCTCGCGAAGGCTCAACTTCTTCGCCTACTCCGTCGCAGGAGGGTCCCGCCTGGCCGCGACGCAAAGCGGGACCCTCGAAGCGCTGCACGACCTCGGCTTCGCCGTCCGCGGCGAAGCGCAGGTGGCCACCGGGATCGAGGCGGTGCTGGCCTCGGTCGACCACTGGGGTGCGGCGCGAGCGACCCTGCCGTTCGCGATCGATGGCATCGTGTTGAAGGTGAACGACCTGGAGGCCCAGGACGAGCTGGGTTCCACAGCCCGTGGACCCCGATGGGCGGTCGCCTACAAGTTTCCCGCCGAACAGGCGTTCACCCGGCTCAACGCGATCCTGGCCTCCGTGGGCCGCACGGGCACGATCACCCCGGTCGCAGACCTCGAACCCGTGTTCGTAGGCGGCGTGACCGTGGGGCGCGCGACCCTGCACAACTGGGACGAAGTGAGGCGAAAGGACGTGCGCGAGGGCGATACGGTGATCGTGCAGCGGGCCGGCGACGTGATCCCCGAAGTGCTCGGCCCCGTATTGGAGAAGCGCGAAGGCGACCTGCCGGTGCCCCGGGAGCCGGACGTGTGCCCCGAGTGCGCGACGCCCGTGCGTCGGACCGAGGGCCAGGTGGCGCTCAAGTGCCCGAACAAGGCGTGCCCCGCGCAGATCTCGGCCAAGTTGCGCCACTTCGTGTCCCGCGGCGCGATGGACATCGAAGGGTTGGGCGAGAAGCAGATCGACCGGTTCCTCGAGCTCGGGTTGCTGACCGACCTGCCCAGCATCTACCACCTGCACGAACACCGGGCGCAGCTCCTGGAGCTGGACCGCATGGGCGAGCAGAGCGTGGAGAACCTGCTCTCCGCCATCGAGGAGTCCAAACGGCGCCCCTTGGACCGGCTGGTCTTCGGTCTGGGGATCCGACACGTCGGCGACCGGGGCGCGCGCGACCTTGCCCGCCATTTCCGCACCCTCGAGGCGCTTCGCCACTCCGACTTCGAGGCGCTGGTGTCCGTCCCCGACGTGGGGCCGCGCACTGCCGCGGAGATCGAGGGGTTCTTTGAAGATCCCGCCAACCAATCGATGGTGGACGCGTTGTTGGAGGCCGGGGTCGAGCCCATCGAGGCGGAAGCGCCGCAAGGGGACCTCTTCGCGGGCCAGACGATCGTGTTCACGGGCAAGCTGGAACGGTTTTCCCGCGAGGATGCGGAGGCGCTGGTGATGCGCTGGGGGGGCAAGGCGAGCGGCAGCGTGAGCAAGGCGACGACCTACGTGGTGGCGGGGCCCGGGGCGGGCAGCAAGCTCGCCAAGGCCGAACAGCTTGGGGTTCCGGTCCTGAGCGAGACCGAGTTTCTCGAGAAGCTTCCCGAGGGGACGCTCTGAACGCGTTCACCCTTTCCATTCCTGCCGAGGAGCTGGACCTCGCCCGGTGCGTGTCGTGCGGGCAGGTCTTTCGTTGGGAGCATCTCGGAGGAGGGGTTTGGCTCGGGATCGACGGGAACCACTGGTTCGAGGTGATTCTCGACCGGGGGCGCCACCATGTGCGCTCCAATGCCGACGAGCGGGCGTTCCGAGCCCTGTTCCAGCTCGATCGGAGCCTTGCCGAGATCGAGCGGGAGGTGGTGGCGGCAGGCCCGGAGTTGGCGCCCTACGTGGGGGCATTGCGGGGGCTTCGCCAGATGCGGCCGAGTTGTCCCCGAGAGGTGCTGTTCTCCTTCCTGTGCACGGCGAACAACAACCTGGCCCGCATCCTGCCCATGGTTCGCCACCTCGGCGGATATGGGGACGCCATGGAACAGGTGGGCGGGCGCGTCCTCAGGCGGTTTCCGACATTCGAGCGGCTGGCGCAGGTGGACGAGGCCGAGTTGCGGGACGCCGGGTTTGGCTATCGCGCCCGCACGATCCCCGCGGTGGCGCGGCAGATCCTGTCGAGGGGCGAGGGGTGGTGGCGCGGCCTCGCCGCGCTCGGCTACGAGGAGCTGCACGCCGAACTGGTCTCGCTGGCGAGCGTGGGCCCGAAGCTCGCCGACTGCATCGCGCTGTTCGGCTTCCACTGCGACGAAGCCGCGCCGATGGATACGCACTTGTGGCAGGCGTGCTGCCGCCACTACTTCCCGGAGTGGGCCGGCAAGCCGCTGACCGACCACCGTTACCGCGTCGCCGCCCGGTTCCTGCGCGGTCGGTTCGGTTCCCTGACGGGATGGGCGCACCAGTACCTGTTCTACGACAACCTGCTGAACTGGCGGGCGAGGCGCTCTGTATAATCCCAAAATGCTCCCCATCGCCACCGCGCGACGCTGCCTGTTGCTGCTGCCACTGCTCGCCGTGGGGGCCGGGTTCTCCTGCGCCGGGCCTCAAGGAGCCAAACCGCCGAGTTCCGGTGTGCGAGCCTACGGCAAACCGGAAACCCTCTGCAAGATCACCGACCCCGAAGTGGACGAGAGCTCGGGAATCGCGCCCAGCCTCGCGCAACCGGGTGTCTGGTACACGCACAACGACAGCGGAGACTCCGCGCGCTTCTTCAGGTTCGACGAATCGGGGAAGGTGACCGCGGTGTTTTCTCTGGAGGGAGCCCAAGCGCTTGATTGGGAGGACATGGCCTCGGCCAAGGTGGGAGAGAAGCGCTACCTGTACTTCGGCGACATCGGCGACAATGCGGAGAAGCGCTCGTCCGTCGTCGTGTACCGGGTGGAGGAACCCCGCGGCGAGGGGCGGGCCCTGACGGCCTTCGACCGCTTCGAGCTGACCTATCCCGACGGGCCGCACAACGCCGAAACGTTGATGGTCCGACCCGAGACGGGCGATCTCTACCTCGTGGCGAAGACCGCGAAGGGGCCGGCGGGCGTGTACCGCCTCGACGGCGCCGCGACACCGGGTAAGCACGGGCTCACACGCGTCGGCGAGCTGAATCTACCGGGTGCGTTGGAGCCGATGCGCCTGGCAACGGGTGGAGACGTTTCGCCGGACGGGCGGTTTGTCGTGGTGCGCACGTATCTGGGGGCCTACGAGTACGCCGCGGGAAAGGGCTCCGCCTTCGACGATTGGATCGCGAGCCGGCCCAAGAGCATCGTACTCGCGGGCGAGCTTCAGGGCGAAGGCATCGCCTACTCGCAGGACGGCCGATGGCTGGTGACGACTTCGGAGAAGGCGCCTTGCCCGGTGTCCCGAGTCGAGATCGTGACAAGCCGGTAGGAAACGGCGGCGACGGCCGCTCTGAAGATGGACTCGTGGCCAACCGAAAGCTATGGAACCGTTGCCGCGCGCAATCGATGCAGAAAACGAAAGAAAATCGACGATCGAATGAGAAAGGAAACACTCCATATCTCAGGCTCATCGGCACTCAATCCAGATATCTCCGGCTGACGCGGTTTGCAATTTCCCGATGCCAACAAGTACCTTCAACGGTCGACCAAACCACGCAAGAGGAGGTTCCGAATGCGCGTGAATGGATTTCGGCTTGTGTTTGCGCTCATGATGGCGATGCTCGGCACCTTCGGGTGGGCGGGTGGGGCACAGGACCAGAAGAAAACTGAGACCCGGATCGAGAAGGAAGCCCTTCCCTATCCGGTGGAGTACGAATTCAGCCGTACCGTGGGGCCTGGCCGCTTGGTCAAGGTCCGTCATGGTGTCGACGGCGAAGTTCGGCGCGTCTACCGCGTCGTGATCGAGAACGACCGCCCTGTTCGCAAGGAGCTGGTCCGCACCGAGCGCGACGAACCCGTCTCGGCGCTGATCTACATGGGGCGGACGGGCTACACGCCCAGTCGCCACAGCTTCACTCGGGGACGCGTGCTCCAGATGAGCGCGACGGGCTACGACCCGAGCCCGCGCACGATCGGACCAGGCGCGACGGGCCGCACGGCCACGGGCATGAAGGCCGTGTACGGCGTCGTGGCTGTGGATCCGAAGGTCATTCCTCTCGGGAGCCTTGTCTTTGTGGAGGGCTACGGTTTCGCCATCGCGTCCGACACGGGGGGCGCGATCAAGGGCAACCGGATCGATCTTTGCTTTGGGAGCCGCGCCAAGGCGCTGGCTTTTGGGCGCCGCGACGTGACCGTTCACGTGCTGCGAAACCCTTGAACCTCGCGAATCCGGCGACGTTGCGCGCCGTCCTGGCCCTTCACGGGATCGATGCGCGCAAGGGCCTTGGCCAGCACTTCCTTTGTTCCACCGCCGCGGTCGCCGCGATCGTCGCTCGTTTCGAGGGCTTTGCGGGTCTGTTGGAGATCGGACCCGGCCCCGGGGTTCTGACCGCGCCGCTGAGTCGGGGCGCGAAGGTGATCGCGCTGGAACTGGACGAACAGATGGCCGGCGTCTTGGCCGAGTCCGCCCCCCGCGCCGACGTGCGCCTCCAGGATGCGGCGAAGGCCGACCTGGGTGCGATCCTCGCGGAGCTTCCCGCCCCGCGCGGGGTGGTTTCGAATCTCCCCTACTACCTGACGGGGCTCTTGGTGCAATCCATCGCCGACGCGCACGGCTGCTTCGACAAGGCCGTGTTGATGATGCAGCGCGAAGTCGCCGAGCGCATTCTCGCCCAGCCGGGCGAGCGCGAGCGGGGCTCGCTCTCCGTCTATCTCCAAGCCCGGTTCACGCTGACCAAAGTCTGCCACGTGCCCGCCGGATCGTTCCTGCCACCCCCCAAGGTGGACAGCCTCGTGCTGGAGCTGGTCCCAACGGGGTCCACGTTGCCCGAGGCGTTCTTTGCGGTGGTACGGGCGGGATTCGCGCAGCCGCGCAAGACGTTGGCGAACAACCTCGCCGCCTCCGGCCGCTTCTCGCGGTCGGCCATCGACGCGGCGATCGTGGCCGAGGGGCACTCTCCGACCGTGCGGGCCCACATGCTCTCGCTCGCCGAATGGGAGCGTTTGTTCGAACGGTTGGAGGCTGCGCGAGGGGGCTGAGGTCTTGGGATCGGCGGGATCCGCGCTACTATGACCCGATGGGGCTGACCAGCACCGAACTCAAGGGGAGGGCCCTGGAGTTGGGGTTCGACGCGGCGGGCGTTTGTGCCGCTCAGGTGCCCCCGCATCTCGAGGAGTACGCGCGGTGGGTGGGGGATGGTCTTCATGGGACGATGGACTATCTGGCGCGCCACATGGCGTGGAAGGCGCATCCGTCCGCCCTCCTCGCGGGCGTGAACTCCATCCTCGCGTGCGCGATGCACTATTCAGGCCCCGCGCCACGCGAGCCGGGCCGCCCCCGGATCGCGGGGTATGCGCTTGGCAGGGACTACCACAAGGTGCTTCGAGGCAAGTTGCGGGCGATCGGGCGCTGGATCGACGCGCACGCTCCGCAGGCGCGGTGGCGTGTCTGCGTGGACTCCGCCCCAATCCTGGAACGCGACTTCGCCCAGTTGGCGGGCCTGGGTTGGTTCGGCAAGAACACGTGCCTGATCGACAGCCGGCGGGGCAGCCGCTTCGTGTTGGGACTTCTGTTGACGACCTTGGAGTTGGAGTTCGATGCTCCGGCGGTGGGCGGGTGCGGCTCCTGCAGCGCCTGCATCGACGCCTGTCCGACGGGGGCGATCGTTCCGCGGGGAGACCATTGGGGCGTGGATGCCCGGCGCTGCATCTCCTACCTCACCATCGAGCACCGTGGCCCGCTGCCCTCGGAGTATCCGATCGGGGATTGGACGTTCGGCTGCGACGTGTGCCAGGACGTGTGCCCGTTCAACCAGCCGAGGAGCAGCCAGCCCCTGCGCGCGCCCGCAGCGCGCGATCCCGGTCTGCGGGCCCGCCGCGAGTGGCCGGGGTTGGAGCGACTGGCGCAACTCCCGGAGGGGGAGTGGGATGCGCTCACCCAAGGCTCCGCCGTCCGCCGCGCCGGGTGGGAGGGCCTCAAGCGCAACGCGCGGCACAACCTTTCGGCAAGCAAAGAGTGAGCCGCGACCGCAGGGCGGGCGCGCGGTTTACGTCCGGGGAGCTCAACACGCCCGACGAGCGGGCGTGGCACGCGGGAAGGCGGTGAAACCTAGGAGACGGCGCGGTCCGCGCAACGCGCGCGCGCGACCTCGTACACCTGTTCGTACTTCTTCGCGCTCGCGTCCCAGCCCACGTCCTGCCGCATCCCGTGGACGACCATCGTGTCCCAACCGGGGGTGCCGTAGGCGTTGTGGGCGCGACGACATGCGTCCAAGAACGCGGCGGGGTCGCGTGGCCCGAACACAAATCCGTTTTCGCCCTCGTGCACGGTATCCGCGAGGCCGCCGGTCTCCCGTACGACGGGCACCGTGCCGTAGCGCAGCGCGATGAGCTGCCCCAAGCCGCACGGCTCGAAGGCGCTGGGCATGAGGAACAGATCCGAGCCCGCGTAAAGGCGCTGGGCGAGATCCGGATCGAAACGCTCGACGAAGCGGACACGATCGCCGAACCGCGCTTCTGCGGCGCGAAGGTGCGATGCCGAGTAGGGATCGCCGACGGCGAGCACCACGATCTGCATCGGAAGGGCGACGAGTTCCGGGAGGATCTCGTCGAGGAGGTCAAACCCCTTCTGTTCGCTGAGCCTGCTGATGATCGAGGCGAGCGGTGCCCCGCGAAGGGGTTTGAGCCCCACTTCGCTTAACACGGCCCTTCGACACTCGGCCTTTCCGGCGCGATCGTCGACCGAATAGTGGGCGGGGAGTTTGGGGTCGGTCACCGGGTCGAAGGTGTTCAGGTCGATGCCGTTGAGGATGCCCGAAAGACGTCCCTCCGCGTGCAGGTGGCGCATCAGTCCGTCGAGGCCGCACCCGTACTCGGGCGTCTGGATTTCGCGCGCGTAGCGTGGGCTCACCGTGTTGGTTTGGTCCGCGTAGACGCATCCCGACTTGAGGAAATTCACCTGGTTGTGCGCCTCGAGGCGGTGCAGGTTGAAGAGGTGGTGGGGAAGACCGACCTTATCCAGGACCTCGAATCCGAACTCGCCTTGATAGGCGAGGTTGTGGATCGTGTGCACGCTGGCCGCTTCGCCCCACTGGGCGCCGTGGAGTTCGCGCATCAGCACGGGCACGAAGCCGGTGTGCCAGTCGTTGGTGTGGACGACGTCGGGAATCCACCCCTTGGCGGCGAAGCACTCGAGCAGCGCGGAGGCGAAGAAGAGGTACTGGTCGCATCCGGGGCGATACACGGTTTCGCTGTTGACGGCCTTGTTGAACCACTCGTCGGTGCCCAGCAGGTAGATCGGGACGTCGTCGTGCACGCCGCAGCGAAGGTACGCGCGTTTGCTCCATCCCGGATTCATGGCGACGTGGACGCCTCCGACCTCGGTCTCGACCTCCCAGTGGGGATCGTGCTCGACCATCCTGTAGGCTGGCATCACCACGCGCACGTCGTGGCCCAGGGCGCGCAGGGCTTTGGGAAGGGACGCGGCGACATCCGCCAAGCCCCCGACCTTCGCAAACGGTGCGACCTCGGCGGAAACAAATAGAACTCTCACAGAACCCCCACGAACAGACGTCGATTTTGCCCGAAACGGTCCAAACGCCGCTTCGTTCGGTCCCCCAAGGAGGTTCATTCCATCCCGCCGAGGATCCGATCCCGGCAATTCCTATGGGAGTCGGGAATCGGGAGACGGGAGTCGGGAGTCGGGAGACGGGAGTCGGGAGACGGGAATCGGGAGACGGGAATCGGGAGACGGGAATCGGGAGACGGGAATCGGGGGACGGGAATCGGGGGACGGGAATCGGGAATCGGGAGTCGGGTGCCACGCCCGCTTGACGGGCGTGCTCCCACACAGAACCCAGCAGCGCGTTTGCTACAGGGCTTCGATCAAGATTGCCGTCGCCTCGCCGCCGCCGATGCAGGGGCTGGCGATGGCGTACTTGCCTCCGCGACGCCTCAGCTCGTGCATCGCCGTAAGTACCAACCGCCCCCCGGTCATGCCGATGGGGTGGCCGAGCGCCACCGCGCCGCCGTTGACGTTGAGCTTCTCCGAGGGGATGCCCACCTTGTCCGCCACGTTCATCGCCACGACGGCGAAGGCCTCGTTCACCTCGAAGACGTCGATGTCCGCGACCGTCAGCCCGTGGGCCGCCAAGAGCTTGGCGATCGCTTCGGCGGGGGCCGTGGTGAACCACTCTGGCGCCTGGGCGTGCTGGGCGTAGCCAACGACGCGGGCCAAGGGTCTGAGCCCATGGGCCTCGGCATGGGTGCGCGAGGCGACCACAAGCGCCGCGGCCCCGTCGTCCAGCGAACTGGCGTTGCCTGCGGTCGTCACGCCCTCCTTGTCGAACGCGGCGCGCAACGAGGGGAGCTTTTCGATGTTGCCCCTGCCCGGCTCCTCGTCTTCGGCGACGACCACGGGGTCGCCGCGCCGCTGAGGCACCTCGACCGGCACGATCTCCTCTGCAAGGCGGCCGTTCTGCTGCGCGGCCAGTGCTCGGCGATAGCTCTCGGCAGCGAACTCGTCGATCTTCTCGCGCGAGTAGTTGAGTTCGCGCGCGCACAGGTCTCCGCACGAGCCCATGTGTTGGTTCGAGTAGGGGTCCCAAAGGCCGTCGTGGATCATCATGTCCACTACCTTCCCGTCGCCCATCCGAAGGCCGGTGCGGGCTTCGGGCAGAAAGTAGGGCGCGTTGCTCATCGACTCCATGCCGCCGGCCACGACGAGTTTGGCGTCGCCCGACCGGATCGCCTGCGCCGCCATCATCACCGTCTTCATACCGGAGCCGCACACCTTGTTGACCGTGGTGCAGGGCACGCTCTGCGGCAAGCCCGCACCGAGCGCTGCCTGCCGCGCGGGAGCCTGGCCGACACCGCCTTGAAGCACCTGTCCGAACAGCACCTCGTCCACCTGATCGGGTTGCACGCCGGCACGCTCGAGCGCCGCTCGAATCGCGATCGAGCCCAGTTGGGGCGCCTTCATGCTCGAGAGAGCGCCGGCAAACGCGCCGATCGGCGTGCGCACGCCGGAGAGAATCACGACATCTTCCATTGGGGAGAGATTACCGTCACGCAGAGGCGCGGGGGAATGGCACGCAGAGAACGCAAGGGGCGCGAAGGGCAGGGGCTTCACGCAGAGCCGCAGAGGCGGGGGGGGAAGGGCACGCAAAGAACGCAAGGGGCGCGAAGGGGAGGGGTTTCACGCAGAGTCGCAGAGGCGCGGGGGGGAATGGAACGCAATAACGCAAGGGGCGCGAAGGGGAGGGGTTTCACGCAGACTCGCAGGCACGAACGGACCCCCAACCGGGATCACGCGCGCCGGTTGAGCTTCGCCAGGGCGCGGTCCACGGTGGCGACCTCCGGCATGTGGAGGGCGCGGGTGGCGAGGTAGTACGCCCATGCCCCGAGCAGGCCCACCACGGTTAACTCGAGCGCCAGCACGGGAGTGTGCCACCGGCCGTCAACGAGGGGAAACAGCGCTCCGCCCGCCCAGAGCAGGCCACCCATGATCGCGCTCGCCCCCGCCGATTTGCCCAGCGTCGCTCCGAGCGCGGCAAAATCGATCGCCCCGACCTTGCGCGAAACGGCCACGAGCAGCATCGCGACGAGCAGGATCGCGGAGATCGAGCTGGCCAACGGCAGCGCGCGAATGCCGAGCGGAGTGCGCATCAGCGCGAACGTCAGTCCCACGAAGAGACCCGTCGCCACCGTCCCCAAAACGATTGGCGCCGTGGGACTCTGGACCGCGAAGAACCCGCGCATCAGCACCGGATGCAGGCACCACGCGGCCACGCCGATCGAGAACATCCTCAAGAGGGCGGCGGTGGCCGCCGTGTCGGCGGGGGTGAACCTGCCGTGTTCGAAAAAGAGCGAGACGATCTGGGGGGCGAGCACGAACAGGAACGTGGTGATCGGAATCGTGAGATAGAGCACGGTCCGCATGGTGGAACCCAGCTGGCTGCGGAACAGGTCCATCCGCTCCTGGGCGAAGAACTGCGTCAGGGCGGGGAACACCGCGATCGCCAAGGACTGTCCGAAGATTCCCAAAGGCGCCTGCATCAGACGGTTCGACGTGTTCAGCCACCCGTTCGCCCCGGCCTGGAAAT
The DNA here is from genome assembly GCA_023957775.1 of Fimbriimonadaceae bacterium. Classification (NCBI taxonomy): domain Bacteria; kingdom Bacillati; phylum Armatimonadota; class Fimbriimonadia; order Fimbriimonadales; family Fimbriimonadaceae; species Fimbriimonadaceae bacterium. The sequence goes on from JAMLGR010000018.1 coordinate 84,956, forward strand.
ACGATCCGAACGCCTGCATGATCAGCGCGTAGACGCCGGGGAGAGAAAGCCCCAGCACCACGGGCAGCATCAGGCGGAAGACCTTCTTCACCCCGGGATGCGAGAGCTCGAGCGAAGGGGTGAACCGCGCACCGATCGAACGCATCGCGAAGAGCGGGATGACGAGATTGCCGATGGCCGCGCCCGTCAACGCGCCCCAAGACATGCCGATCTGACCGGGCACGAAGAACGGGGCCAGGGCGAGAGCACCGAAGATGATCCCGAGGTTGTAGATGTTCGGACCCAGGCCCGGCGCCGCGAACTTCTGGTGGGCGTAGAGGGTGCCGAACAACACGCCCCCGATGAAGAACGCGTACTGGGCCGGCAGGACGATGCGGCTCATGTGGGCGATCAATCCCATCACCGCGTCCACCTCGTGAGGATCGACGGAGTGGAGCTTGCCGGGCGCCACCAGGTGTGCGAGCGGCAGCGCGAAGATCCACGCCAGCACGATCAGGGCGCCGACGACGATCGACATGAACGTCACCACGACGCTGAACACCTTCCACGCATCCTCCTTGCGGTCGGTGTGGAGGTACTCGCTGAAGACGGGGATGAAGGCGCTGCTCAGCGCGCCTCCGGCGATGAGAAAGAAGAGCAGGTCGGGGATGAGGAACGCGAGAATGTACGCGTCGGTCTGGACCGACATGCCGAACTTGGCGGCGATGATCATCTCCCGACCAATCCCCAACACGCGACTGAGGAACAGGCTCAGCATCATGATGCCGCCCGCCCGCGCTACGTTGGGGAGTTTGTCGGTGGACAAGAGAGTGGCTCGTTAGAGAGCCCGATCGATCAGGGCGGCGATTTGGGGCTTGGGCGCGGCGCCGACCATCTGGTCCACAACCTTGCCGTCCTTGAATACGAGAAGCGCGGGGATGCTCATGACGCCGTACTGCGACGCGAGTTCGCCGTCGGAGTCCACGTCGACCTTGAAGACCTTCGCGCGGCCCTCGTACTCGGTGGCGAGCTGTTCGATCGACGGCCCGATCGCCTTGCAGGGACCGCACCACTCCGCCCAAAAGTCGATCAGAACCGGAACGTCTGACCCAAGCACCTTCTCCTGAAAATCTGAGGCGGTGACCGCCAAGTTGTTTGCCATGTTTCTTCTCTACTCCGTGAACCGTCCGGACGATCCGATTAGGTATACCTCAGGGCAGGCGCGGGCTGGCTCTGCAAAAAGAGCGCAAACCCGTGACCTTGTGGGACGCTTGCGGCGTCCTTTATAGTGAGAATCCGATAACGACTCTTAGGGGTGCTGATCTTTGAACATTCGAATCACTAACGTAGCGCTCGCCGCTGGCCTGGCCGCCCTCGTTTCGACGGGAGCGCTCGCGCAGACCAAGAAGGCGGAAACGGGCCTGGTGGGCATCAAGCTTTACGACACGGGTCTTCGCCTGGTGAGCATTTACGGCTCGCCGGACGACATCCAGGCGGTCTCCTTCGGCGGCGGAGCCATCGGCCCCGGCGGCGGCGGCGGCGCGGCGGGTCGGGGAGCTGGCCCCGGCGGCGTTCCGGGAGCCCCGGGCGGGGGCAAGAATGGCCCCATGGGGATGGAGGCGTTCGACTTCTCGTTCGGCACGACGCTGTTGCGCCAGGGTTCCCAGGGCTCGGGCGACCTGATGATGGATCCGAACTTCGGCAAGCCCCCCGGCGGCGGCGGAGCCGGTCCCGGCGCGGGCCCGACGGGTCCCGGTGGCGGCGGCGCCGCAGGCCTCGGAGGCGGCGGAGCCGGGACGACCCAAAAGGTCATCTTCACGCGCTGGGTCTACAAGCGCGCGGGCAGCCAGTACGGGTTCATCCTGGACAAGTTCAACCGCGTCGTACAGATCGAGGCGATCGGCCTGTCCAGCTCCAAAGTCCGCACGAGCACGGGGCTCGGGTTCGGTTCCTCGTTCGCGTCGATCATCAAGACGTACGGCGCTCCGGACGGCTACGAGCTGATGGGCGACAATCTGGTCGTTCGCTACCTCATCCGCAACAAGGTCGCGTTCCGACTGTCGCGTCTCGGCCCGGACAAGCCTCACGTGGTGACCGGCGTCGTCGTGGCGGGCGGCAAAACCTAGGCTTCACCCTGCAAGGCCCCTCGCCCATCCAGGCGGGGGGCCTTTTTTGTTGACATACTGAAGACGATGGGCGACGAGCGCGAAGAAATCCGGCGAAGGCTGAATCTGGTCGATCTCGTGTCCCAGCGCGTCAGCCTCCAGGGGCCGAAGCAGGGGAAATGGAAGGGCCTATGCCCGTTCCACGACGACAAGAACCCCTCCTTCGAAGTCAACCCCTCCATCGGCCGCTACCACTGCTGGGCGTGCGGCGAGAAGGGAGACATTTTCTCGTGGGTCATGAAGACGCGCAACGTCGAGTTTCGCGAAGCGCTCGAAATCCTGGCGCGCGAGGCGGGGGTCGAACTCGAGGCGTACAAAGGCCCGACCCGGTCCGAGCGCCTGGCCCTCGAGGACGCCATGGAGCACGCCAAGCGCTTCTTCGAAGCCGAACTCAAGCGCTCGGAAGCTGCCAGGAAGTACTGCGCCGATCGCGGACTGGACGAATCCACGCTGTCCGCCTGGGAAATCGGCTACGCCCCCGACGTGGGCGACGCCCTCGCGGGCTCCCTCCGCAAGGAGAAGTTCGAGTTGCGGCGCTGCAAGGAGCTTTTCCTCGTCGAGGAGGATGCCTCGGGAGGGTACTACGACAAGTTCCGCGGGCGGCTGATGTTCCCGATCCGAGACGAGCATGGCAAGCTCGTGGCCTTTGGAGGCCGGGTGCTGGGCGACGGGCATCCGAAGTACATCAACAGCAGCGACACGCCCCTCTACCGCAAGAGCCACGTGCTCTACGGCATGCACCGGGCGAAGGCCGCGATCGCCAAAGAGCAGCAGGCCGTGCTCGTGGAGGGATACCTGGACGTGATCGCGTGCCACCGCGCGGGCCTCGAGACCGCCGTCGCGTCGCTGGGGACCGCGCTCGCAACGGAGCAAGCAAAACTGCTGGGGCGTTGGTGCCGGCAAGCGGTGATCCTCTACGACGCGGACGAGGCGGGAAAGAAGGCGGCGGACCGCGCGGCCGACATCCTCCAAGAAGCGGGACTCGAGGTGCGCATCGCACTGATGCCGCCCGGCGAGGATCCGGACACCCTCCTACGCACCCAGGGGGCGGCGGCGGTGGTGGCCGCGGCCAAAGGGGGCCTCAAACCTCTGGCCCACCGCATCGGGCAACTCGTGGCGCGGTCCGATCCCCACGAGGAGGCCTTCTGGTCGGAGGCGTTCTCGATCCTGGCGGCGTGGCGCAGTCCGCTCGAACTCGACGAGATGGTCGTCCGGCTCGCACCCCTGTACCCGCACACCAAAGACCCGACGATCAACCAGAAGAGCATCCGGACGGGGGTCAACGAAGCCCGCCGCCAGCGTGCGCGCGACGCGGGTCGGACCCCG